>JBILTL010000146.1:0-4460 GCA_044371535.1 Flavobacteriales bacterium
GCTCGGTTCTCACGATTTGCTCCGCAATTCAGGAAGCTTACTGGAAGTGTATGGTGAAAATATAAGTGCTATTCAACAAGAACTGATTCTTCAATCAGATTCTTTTTTGTTTCCAATGGGAAGTGAAAGAGGATTCGATTTCAAATATGATTTTTTCCTTTAGTTGGAAGACGTGCGAATGCGTGGGTCCAAAATTCCGTATACCCATTCAACCAAGACATTCACAACAATAAATACGGTGGAAACTAAAATTACCCCACCCATAACTATGGGCTGGTCTTGTTTTTCAATAGCTGTAAAAAGTTCTTGTCCTATCCCCTTCCACCCGAAAACAAATTCTACAAAAACCGCCCCTGCTAATAAGGAAGCGAACCATCCTGAAACTGCGGTTACTACCGGATTTAAAGCATTCGGAAGGGCATGTCTGTATAATACTCTTCTTTCGGAAAGCCCTTTAGCTCGCGCTGTTCGAATGAAATCTTGAGACATCACTTCCAACATGCTGCTTCTTGTCAATTGAACAATTATAGCCAATGGACGAATCATTAAGGTAATCATCGGAAGAATTAAATTCTTCAAATCAATGTACTTCCCTTCCCAAACATCAACGCTGTACCAACTTCCAGTCATGCTCAATCCAGTATACTCGCGCAGCAAAACTGCTCCTATCCATGCCACGATAAGTGCGACAAAAAAAGATGGACCGGCCATGCCAATCGCTGAAATAAACAAAACCGACTTGTCGATCCACGTATCCTTTTTCTGATAAGCCCAAATGCCCAAAGGAATTCCGAGAAGCAAACTGAGAAGAATACTTCCTAAGGCAAGCACGAATGTTCCAGGAAATGATTCTGCAAAAATGGAAGACACTGATTTTTCAGAAATGAACGATTTTCCCAAACTTGGTGCTTTTATCCATAGTGCTCTTTTATCACTAATTGGAAAGGACCAACCGTCATATGAATTGGAGTCAGCGTAAAAGGCTTCACTGAAATTGTCCGATCTATTGATACTAATGGGCGATAAATTATTCAGGTATTCCAAATAACGAATACCCAACGAATGGTTCAAGCGAAGCTTGTTGCGCATGTTCGTTACCACTTCTTGATTGGCATTTTCACCAACCAAATTCTGAACGGGATCGGAACCTGTTAAATTGAAAAGGAAAAACACCACGGTAACAACGCCCAAGAGAACGAGTAATTGATAGCCTATTTTCTTTGCAATCTTCACCAAACGAAAATAGCCGTTTTGAATCTTGAACATTGTCTGACAATCAAATGTTATACACGGCACACTTATTGAAAAGTCGGGCGCAGTATTTTTTCAATAACCTTCTTACTTTTGAATCATGGAAAAACGAAATCTTTACATTTCTTGGACATTGCGTGTTTTGCTTTGCGGACTCTTTGTGTTTTCAGCAATTACGAAAATGCTTCCATTGACTCCCTTCGAAAAACAATTGGTTGATTTAGGTTTTGCCGATTGGCATACCGCTCCTTATTATGCTCGACTGATTATTGGTATTGAACTCGGATTGGGTATTGCACTCATTCAAAATCATTTTTTCAAGCGTTTAGTTATTCCATTAACTGCACTTTTACTTGTTGCTTTCTGTATTCATTTATCTTATCAGATTGCAATTGGACAAGGTGGAAACTGCGGATGTTTCGGACAGTTCATTGAAATGACTCCAACTGAAGCATTAATAAAGAACATTGTAACCCTTGGCTTTTTGGGTTGGCTGTTTTTTATAAGTACGGAAAAGAAAAGCGCGAATCGCTTTTCTTTCTTGTTATTAATTTGGTCGTTCTCTACCCTCTTCATGTTCATGGCATTTCCTTTTGCTCCGTTCAAGGAGCTGTCGAACATTACTGTTGATACAGAAAATATTCCATGGGAAGCCGAGACACCCACGACTCCAACAGGAACTGTTGATACCGTTCACACATCGACTGCAACTACGCCGACCGAAACTGTTAATCCCGGTCCAGCATCTGTCGTTTCTAAATTTTCTAAGTTGAATGTATTCAGCGGAATGAAGGTTAAGATTGACGAAGGAAAACGCATTGTATGCTTCTTTATCCCTGGTTGTGACCACTGTCGCGAAGCTGCAAAAGCCATCACCGAATTATCGAAAGACCCGAATTTCCCGAAAGTTTACATTTATTTCGGAGATGAAGAAGTGGAGAAAATAGATGAGTTCTTCCAAGTAGCTGGAAAGAAATATCCTTATCAGGTTTTGGGTATGGGTGAATTCTTTACGCTTATGGGGCCTGAAGGAGAAACACCGGGTATTCTTTATTTATGGAACGGAAACATTCAGAAATCTTATTTCGGAGAGCAGTTCAACAAAGACGATTTGAAAAATACGTGTAACCAATAGACGTCTTGTTCGTCATATCCAAGTGAATATCTCATTATTAAAAATACATTTTAAGACAGCGCTTGCGAGCGTTGTCTTTTTGTTTTGTTGGAACCTCAGTTATTCGACGACCATAAAAGGTGTTGTAAAAGATGAAAAAGGCTTACCGCTTTTTCATGTCGCAATCTTTGTCCCAGGAACCAATTTAGGAACACATACCAACGAAAGTGGAGAATACCAATTGAATTTGAAATCGGGTAAGTACGATTTGAATTTCAATTTTATCGGATACGAGACCGTTGTTAAATCGCTTCAAATTGGGCAAGAAAAAGTGCTTTTATTGGATGTGATTTTAAAAGTGAACTCCAATGAAATGCCTATGCTGGTGGTTAATGCCGATCGTAGGGATTTTGTGAAGCGTTTGATTCGAGGAGCCTCAGACAAAAGAGAATTCTATGCGAATCAATTGGTGAATTACTCTGTTGGTTATTACGGCAGAACTTCCATGGAGAAGATTGATTTCAAACGTGATTCAGCCTTTAAGGTTATACAGCCTCCTGTGATTGAAAACGAGATCTATCATGTGAATGAGGGAGCCGGTACACTATACGCGAACAACAATCAGATTAAATTGAAGGTAGATGCCTTTCGCGATTTCACCCCGAAAGGAACGGAAAATTTTGCCTCAGTAAGTGTGAATTTTGAATATGGAGAAGAGACCATTGTAAACGACAGAGATCGTTGGGAAGACCCTTATGAGTTGACAAGCGCTTCGTGTTATTCAGAATTTAGTTTGAAGGAAAACGCGTTGACGCTTCCTCAATTGACCGAGAAAAAAATCATTTCGCCTATCGCTTCAACCGCACTTCTCTCCTACTCTTATGATTTGATTGGAATAGATACGTTGAATGGAAAGAAATTCTTCAAGCTTTCGGTAATGCCTATCTTCAAGCAAGAAGCATTGTTCAATGGATACATCTGGATACAAGACACAACATTTGTTGTGGGAAAATTAGAATTGAATTTAGCTGATGAAGTCATGCCTTACTTCTCTGATTTTTCGTGGAAGGAAGAGTTTGTAGAAATTGAAAAGGACAAGTGGTTGAGCTTTGGAAAATCTATTCAAGCAAAAGTTAAAGAAGGAAAAACCCAACGCATTTGTCATGTTGAATACAAATTCAAGGAGTATGAATTCAATATTTCAACTCCATTAAATATGCAATCGAGCGAGGTATTGAAATACGACGATTACGCCTTCGACAGAGACAGTGCATATTGGGAAAGCAGGCAGCTCATTCCACTTTCAGCACTTGAATTGAAATACAAACACAAGTGCGACAGCTTGCAGAAGCGATTTGATGACCCAAAAATTCAAGTACAAACGGATTCAGCATACAATAAAATCACTTTCTGGGATGTCACGCTTTCTGGAGTGGCATGGAGAAATCGAGCCAAGGGAACGGCATACTATATTAATCCATTAATTGCCCAAGCCAATGTTTTCGGTATTGGCGGTTATCGACACAAACTAGGAGGCAGTTTCAGTAAGTATTTCAAAAGAAATGATTTTGTTTTAGAAACGGACGGGTACGTTGATTATGGAATTGCGAACAAAGACATTCGCGGAAGAGGTGGTATAGGGCTGACTTATTACCCAAAGAAATTTGTTCGGACTTATGTAAGGTTTGGCGATTATTACGACATGGTTAATACCTTTTCTTCCTTTAGTACTGTTTTTAGCCGCAGCAATTATGTCAGAGCAAAGATGTTTAGTATTGAGCAACGTATGGAAGTAATCAATGGATTGTATGCATCGTTAACATACGAGTTCTGTGATCAAATGCCCATCAACAATTTGATTCCAGATGCATGGTCTTCGCAGTTGTTTGGAGACCAAAACAACCCAATTGAGTTTCAACGCTACACCAAATCAGAATTCAATTTAAATCTGCAATGGAGACCCGGACAAACTTATTATTATAAGCGAAATAAAAAAGTAGTAACCGGATTCAAATATCCAGAGTTCAAATTCAATTATCGGAAAGGTGTTCCAGGTATGTTCGGCAGTGAGGTTAATTTCGATTACATCGAGTTG
>JBILTL010000201.1:0-4450 GCA_044371535.1 Flavobacteriales bacterium
AGATCTCTTCTGGTGAAGCTAATGAGATAGTGATTGATTTAAAATCACTGGTTGGTTTTGCTACTTTTTTTGCTTGAAGCATTTTGTGCAGTTTGAATGTCTATGTTAAAATTTCTTTTCGTTGTATGTTGAATTAATTCTGGTTCAGATTAATGCTTAATCCTAATCCTCTTAATTCATGCAACAATACATTGAACGATTCAGGAATACCCGGCTGTGGCATGGCATCACCTTTAACAATCGCTTCGTATGTCTTCGCTCTTCCGATTACATCGTCAGATTTAACGGTAAGAATTTCTTGAAGGATATTGGCAGCGCCATAAGCTTCCAATGCCCAAACTTCCATCTCCCCGAAACGTTGACCTCCGAATTGTGCTTTACCACCCAATGGTTGTTGTGTAATCAACGAGTATGGTCCGATTGAACGCGCGTGCATCTTATCGTCTACCATGTGGCTCAGTTTGATCATGTAAATCACACCTACAGTAGCTTGTTGTTCGAAACGAACACCAGTACCACCATCGTACAAGTAAGTTACACCAAAGCGTGGAACACCTGCAGCGTCAGTTTGATTAATGATATCATCCATAGATGCACCATCGAAAATAGGTGTTGCGAAAGATTGTCCGGTTTTTTGACCAGCCCATCCTAAGATGGTTTCGTAAATCTGACCTAAGTTCATACGTGATGGTACCCCAAGTGGGTTCAACACGATATCTACTGTTGTTCCATCTTCCAAGAATGGCATATCCTCATCGCGAACGATACGTGCAACAATCCCCTTGTTACCGTGACGACCAGCCATCTTATCACCCACACGTAATTTACGTTTTTGAGCAATATAAACTTTAGCCAACTTCACGATACCTGCTGGTAGTTCATCCCCAACAGTTAATTGGAATTTCATACGCTTGTATGAACCTAACAATTCGTTGTGCTTCAAGTTGAAGTTGTGAACGCAACGACGAATAAGTGAATTCACTTTTTCATCTTTCGTCCATGACTCTGTATTTACAACACTGTAATCAATTGCAGAAAGAACTTTAGCATTGAACTTAGTTCCTTTTTTGATTTGCTCTTCTTTGAAGTAGTTGAACACACCTTGACAAGGAAGATCTTTAACGATAGCTAAAATCTTGTCAACAAGAATCTTTTTCAATTCTTCGTTGTTCTTATCGTGGTCTTTGTCTAATGCTTCAAGAACTGCTTTATCTGCACTGTTCTTTGTTTTCTTTTCTTTAACCGTTCTGCTGAACAATTTCTTTCCAATTACAACACCTGTTGCACTTGGTGGAACTTTCAACGAAGCGTCTTTCACGTCACCAGCGCGCTCACCGAAGATTGCACGAAGAAGTTTTTCTTCTGGAGTTGGATCAGTTTCTCCTTTAGGAGTGATTTTACCAATAAGAATATCTCCTTCTTTAACTTCAGCACCTACGCGAATGATACCGTTTTCATCAAGATCACGAGTAGCTTCTTCGCTAACGTTTGGAATGTCTGAAGTTAATTCTTCAACACCACGTTTTGTATCACGCACTTCAGTAGTGTACTCATCGATGTGAATAGAAGTGAACCAGTCATCACGAACAACGCGCTCAGAGATAACGATAGCATCCTCGAAGTTGTAACCTTTCCAAGGCATGAATGCCACCTTCAAGTTACGACCTAAAGCAAGTTCTCCTTTACGCGTAGCGTATCCTTCAACCAAAATTTGTCCAAGAGTAACTTTGTCACCTTTCTTCACCAAAGGGCGAAGGTTGATACACATACTTTGGTTGGTCTTTCCGAATTTGCGAACGTTGTAAGACTTCGTAGCGCTATCGAAACTTACCAACTCATCGTCTTCGTTTCTCTTGTATTTAATACGAATTTCTTCGCTATCTACATATTCAATCACACCATCTCCCTCTGCGGTAAGAAGAACACGAGAATCTTTAGCAACGTATGCTTCCAATCCAGTTCCAACGATAGGAGCTTCTGGACGAAGAAGTGGTACGGCTTGACGCATCATGTTCGATCCCATCAACGCACGGTTAGCATCATCATGCTCCAAGAAAGGAATAAGCGATGCAGCGATAGAAGCGATTTGATTTGGAGCAACGTCCATGTAGGCAACAGCAGCTGGAGCAATAACCGGGAAGTCACCTTCCAAGCGTGCTTTTACTTTTGTTCCTAGGAACTTACCTGAATCGTCGATGTCTGCAATCGCTTGTGCTATTACTTTAGAATCTTCGTCTTCAGCAGTAAGGTATGTTACTCCGTTGTTGTTCATTGAAACTTTTCCATTTTCAACCTTGCGGTAAGGAGTTTCGATGAAACCTAATTTGTTAATTTTAGCATAAACGCAAAGAGAAGAAATCAAACCAATGTTTGGTCCTTCAGGAGTCTCAATGGTACACAAACGACCGTAGTGGGTGTAGTGTACGTCACGAACCTCGAAACCAGCACGCTCACGCGAAAGTCCGCCCGGACCAAGTGCCGACATACGGCGCTTGTGGGTAACTTCGGAAAGTGGGTTTGTTTGATCCATGAACTGAGAAAGCTGGTTTGTTCCGAAGAACGAGTTGATAACCGAGCTTAATGTTTTTGCGTTAATCAAGTCAATAGGAGTGAAGACCTCGTTATCACGAACGTTCATACGCTCACGAATGGTACGAGCCATACGAGTCAAACCTACTGCGAATTGATTGTAAAGTTGTTCTCCTACAGTACGAACACGACGGTTCGACAAGTGGTCAATATCATCAACGTCAGCCTTCGAGTTAACCAACTCGATTAGGTAACGAATGATGCTTAAGATATCGTCTTTAGTTAACGTACGTTGATCAAGAGACATGTTCAATCCCAACTTGCGGTTGATACGGAAACGTCCTACTTCACCAAGGTCATAACGTTGTTCAGAGAAGAACAATTTGTCGATTACGCCACGAGCCGTTTCCAAATCTGGTGGTTCAGCGTTACGTAATTGACGGTAGATGTATTCAACCGCTTCTTTTTCAGAGTTGGTTGTATCTTTCTGAAGGGTGTTGTGAATCAAAGTGAAATCAGCAGCATTCGATTCTTCTTTGTGAAGAACGATTACTTTAGTTCCGCTTTCAACGATAATATCGATGTGAGCATCTTCCAGAACAACGTCACGATCAAGGATCAATTCGTTACGCTCGATAGAAACTACTTCAGAAGTATCTTCATCTACGAAGTCTTCGATCCAAACTTTCAACACACGTGCTGCTAGTTTACGACCTACGACTTTTTTCAAACCAGCTTTAGAAACTTTCACTTCTTCAGCGAGGTTGAATATTTCAAGGATTTCACGATCGCTTTCGAATCCGATAGCACGAAGTAGGGTAGTAACCGGTAACTTCTTCTTACGGTCGATGTATGCGTACATGGCATTGTTGATGTCTGTCGCGAATTCAATCCAAGATCCCTTGAAAGGAATGATACGAGCAGAATACAATTTGGTACCATTTGCGTGACGTGATTGACCGAAGAATACACCTGGAGAACGGTGCAATTGAGAAACAATTACACGCTCAGCACCATTGATTACGAATGAACCTTGTGGGGTCATGTAAGGAATAGTACCCAAATATACGTCCTGCACGATGGTTTCGAAATCTTCGTGCTCAGGGTCGGTACAATAAAGTTTTAATTTCGCTTTAAGAGGAACGCTGTACGTTAGTCCGCGTTCGATACACTCTTCTATGGTATATCTCGGTGGATCGATAAAGTAATCTAAGAACTCCAACACGAACTGGTTGCGCGTGTCTGTAATAGGGAAGTTCTCAGAGAATACTTTGAAAAGACCTTCTGATACTCGGTTTTCAGGATTGGTTTCGAGTTGAAAGAACTCTTTAAACGAGGCTAGCTGAATTTCTAGGAAATCAGGATACTCGTAAAAATTTTTGGTCGAGGAGTAATTAACTCGCTCAGTTAGTTTCTTTAGCGTTGCCAAAGTGTTTCGTTTTAAAGGTTATAAATCCTATGCACAAAAACTGACGGGCTTTCCCGTCATGAAATAAAAACAAGTTTAGGCCCACCCGAAGGTAAGGCCTAAACTGAGGTTCAATGTCGTAATCTTACTTGATTTCAACTTTTGCTCCTGCTTCTTCAAGTTGTGTTTTCAAGCCGTTTGCTTCGTCTTTAGAAACACCTTCTTTCAAAGGAGATGGAGCTTTGTCTACTACATCTTTAGCTTCTTTCAAGCCAAGACCAGTAAGATCTTTCACTAATTTAACTATTGCTAATTTGTTTGGACCTGCCTCTGCAAGAATAACATCGAAAGATGTTTGCTCTTCTGCAGCTGCAGCACCAGCGCCTGGACCAGCCATAACAACTGCCGCAGCAGCTGGCTCAATTCCATAATCGTCTTTTAAAATGGTAGCTAATTCGTTAACTTCCTTAACGGTAAGATTAACGAGGCCTTCAGCCATTGCTTTCAAATCTG
>JBILTL010000043.1:0-15028 GCA_044371535.1 Flavobacteriales bacterium
CGCAGCATTCGCTTCTCATTTTGGTAAGCTCTCCGTGTAGATGAATGATGTTTGAACTACCGGCGCGTTCGTGAAGGTTGTCTACGTTTTGCGTAATGATTGAAACACGGAAGTGTTTTTCCAATTGAGCAAGAATGAGGTGTCCGTTGTTGGGTTGCACTTCGTTCAATTGCAATCGACGTTGGTTGTAGAACTCGGTTACAAGATCGGGGTTGCGTTGCCAAGCTTGCGGGGTTGCAACGTCTTCAATGCGGTATTGTTCCCACAGTCCGTTTGAATCACGAAAGGTGCTAATACCGCTTTCGGCGCTGGTTCCAGCGCCAGTTAAAACCACTAAATGTTTCATAAAATTAAATCATCATACGCTGACGCTTCAACAAGAATTGAAGCATACAGTTTTGAATTCCATCTTCAATGGACGTTTGAAAATAATCGATGCCTATTTGACCCGCCTTCAACTGCAAAGAAGTGCGGAACGCATTCATCTTTTCTTGGTAGGCGTTTCGCAATTCATGCGGATGCGCTTTAACCTCCTCCCCTGTTTCCAAATCGACAAACGAATAAGGTCTGTTTTCAAAATTGAAATCCAACTCGTGTTCTTGGTGTACCACATGAAAGAGAATGACTTCGTGTTTGTTGTGGCGAAGGTGTTGAAGCGATTGAAACACTTCCTCCACTTGCTTCGAGTCGTCGAGCATGTCACTGAATACAACCACTAAACTTCTTCTATGTATACGTTCTGCTATTTCATGAATAACCTCCGATACATGGCTATTGCTCTTGTAGGAAGTGGCACTTTGTTCCAACCACTTCTCCATTTCAGAGTACAAGTAATGAATGTGCGCTTGGCTACTTCCCGCCTTGGTGTGAACCATAAGTTCGTTTGCGAAAACGCTTAGGCCAACGGCATCGCGCTGACGTTTCATGAGTTCCATAACGCTCGCTGCGCCGTATAGCGCGAACTTCAACTTGTTCCATTCTTTGCCTTCCGCATTTTTTATAGTTGGAAAAAGCATGGAAGAAGAAACGTCGACCACCAATTGACAACGCAAGTTGGTTTCTTCTTCGTATCGTTTCACAAAGTGTTTGTCTGTTCGCGCCAATAATTTCCAATCGAGATGTCTTGTAGACTCTCCGACATTGTATAATCTATGTTCGGCAAACTCAACAGAGAAACCGTGATATGGCGAACGATGCATACCTGTAATAAAACCTTCCACCGCTTGCTTGGCAAGCAATTCAAGCGATGAATATGATTGTATGTATGAACGATCGAAGTTTATTGGCATTTGGTAAAAATAGGCTAAGAACAAATATCAAATAAAAAGTGGACACAAAAATCAATTACTTTGCAACTATGGACATAACTATCAACACCCCTGCATTATTGTTTCCTGCGATTAGCTTAATTATGCTCGCATACACCAATCGGTTTCTTGCCTTGGCCAACGTCATTCGAAATCTTCACGACCGTTACAAAGGCCGTGAACCAAAGGAAGCAGCCCTACTCTACGCGCAAATAAAGAATTTAAAATTCAGATTGCGCCTGATAAAAAACATGCAAATATTCGGTGTTCTTAGTTTCACTTTTGCAATTGTTTCTATGTATTTCATTTACCGCGAGGAAATGAACATTGCGGAATTCACGTTTGCAACTGCATTGATTTTATTTTGCATATCGCTTTTCCTTTCCTTAATTGAATTAATTAATTCAACACGCTCGTTGGAAATTGAGTTAAGCGATATGGCGGGATTGGAAGACAGTATTTTAGATTATTTGAAGAAGATGATTAAGTAGCCGAAGGCGAATGTCCAAAGGACGAATGTTGCGGAGCAACGAATGTCTTCGACGAATGTTGCGGAGCAACGAATGTCTTCGACGAATGCTTCGCGAGGAAAGATTAGCGGATGATTACGACCGAACCTGTTAGTTCAATGGGTTCGGAGAAAGAAGAGGTGATGATTCGCAAAGTCCAGGTATAGCCATCTATTTGCGCGTAGTAATCGTTTCCGAAAGCATTACCAATCCATGCTTGTTCAGGATCTTGTGAATAGAAGATGCGTTCTCCGTTTCGATTGTAAATTCCAAATTCATATTGAATTTCATTCAAATTGAATCCCGAGAGGACTGGAAAGAATACATCATTAAGTCCGTCGTCATTGGGCGAGAATGAATTCGGGACAAAAACCATTTCTTCACGATTGACGAAGATGGTGTAACAAACTGAATCTGCACATCCGTATTGATTGCTCACTTTCAAGCATGCTTCAAATGAACTACCTATAGTTTCGTTAAAGGTGTATTGAGCATCTATATTGCTTGATGTTGCACCATTGATGTTCCATTGATTGGTTGTGTTTCCCAAAGACAAATTTGAAAATTCCACAATTGGATTATTCAGTGAAGGTGTGATAGGTGTCCATTGAAAAGCTGCTTCAGGATATAAATCAACACACACCATGTCTGTAATAGAAACAGTATTCGAACATCCATTTCCGTCGGTTGATGTTAAAGCAACAGTGAAACAGCCCGCAGATTGAAAATTGTAATTGAAACTTCCACACCCATTTCCAACGTTCTGTCCATCGATGCTCCAAATGCAACTCGAAAGAGCTAAGGCCGATGAGTTATTGAATTGCACATTCAACGGAGCGCATCCTGTTGTTTCATTCGAAGTAAAATTGAATTGTGGAAGGGGTACCACTTGAACACTCAACGTATCGGCTCCGCCGCAACTTCCTGCGATGGTATAAATCGCTTGAAATGATCCTACTCCGAGGGCTGCTGGACTTACCGTTCCACTCGAATTAACGGCGTTTCCACTCCATGTTCCGCCCGCATTTGCAACTTGAAGTTGAACCGGGCTTCCATTTACACACAAAGGAACTTGTGATGAAATTGAAGCGTCTAATGCAGCTGCAACAGAAATGCTCAAGGTTGAAGGTGATGTGCAATAGTTATCGCTGTCGAACGTAATCAGTGTGCTTACATTTCCCCCCGCTGAACTCGGCAGAAACAATCCCGTATTAAAATTGGTAACTCCCAATCCACTCCATACTCCTGGTTCATTCGGAGAACTCAAATCGAATGCTGCATCGGAAATACAAAAGGGTCCTGCTGGATTTATAATTGAAGGCGAAAGTGCATCGACAACCACATCTAGGGTGTATGTTGAAATACACGACCCCAAGCCCACTTGACAAGTGTATGTGCCAGAGGCCAACGGTGTTGCCGACGTAATACTTGGATTTTGATTTAAAGAAGAAAATAAATTCGGACCACTCCAAGCATAGGCGGCACCTGCGACATTGGTCGCCGTCAGATTCAAATCATTTCCTTCACACAAAGGTGAATTGGAGCTGATTGATGCATTCGGATAATCGTTAACCGTAATTGTTATTGAAGAAGTTTGTGAACACCCATTGATACTCGCGTTTGCGACATACGTAGTGGTCACCGTTGGAGTAGCAATGACTACATCGCCAATACTTGTATTCAGCGTAGGATCTGCATTCCACACATAATTGGAACTACCACTTGCATTCAGTGTTGTTGATTCGCCTATACAAATTGACAACGAAGTAGCCGTTAATGTTAAGACGGGGTCATTCGGAGAAGGAGTTATGGTGTAGGTATACAATTGCGGAGTTCCGCATTGACCAAGATCTGTAACCGCCAGTGTATAATCACCCGGTTGAAGATTTCCAAGATTAGGAGTTGTATTGGTGGTGCCTAACCATTCATAGTCAAATGGACCAATTCCACCTGAAACAGCAACATCTATGGAACCACTTGTCCCGCAAGACGGTTGGACAATCGTTGGAGCTGCGTTTAAAGGAATAAATGTTGAGTTTGTTGTACCGGGGGTAGGTGCAGTTGACCCTGTTAACCAATTGTCTTGACCATCACACTCGCGGTATATCGATTCACCGTCGTTATTGGACTGTCCGCTTACTGAACTAAAAACAGGGTCCGTAGCAGATAGATTAATTGTAACGTTTGAACAACCTAAACTAGTAGCGGTAGTAAATGAGGGCGTTTGGGCGAATTGACCTCCACCCCAAAAAAGTCCGTCGAGAATAACTCCACTCTCATTTGTAAAAGCCAATTGCTCCGAAGAGTTTGTGAATATTCCAACTTGTGAAGCAGGACCTGAGGTGCAGCCGCATGTCCCCAAATCGAGGTTCAGACCTACTCCCGAATTCGCAGAGCCAATAACAAAAAAACTGTAGGGTTGAATAATCGTCCCTGGCGGAAACGTAACTCCGAAATCGCCGTCTGTCAATACGAAACAGGAAATATCTTGCGGAGTGTTACACGTGTTGTATAGTTCTACCCACTCTGCCGTGCTCGGTGTGCAACCTCCGTCGCATGCACCCGCAGCATTCACCATAACCTCATTAATGACAATGCATTGGGCATTCGCGAAAAGCGACGAAAGAATAAGCACGAACACCGAACCTATTTTTTTTACCAAACTGTTTCTCATTGACAAATTTTGCAACAGCGAAAGTACGTCTGAAACATGCATAAACACGTATTACTGAATCATTAATTCTAGCCCTTACGTTGACAACATTCATCCTTGATTGTGACCTGCGTCATGAGGCTTATTCATCAATAAAATGAAATTTGATTCAACAAATAACACATACCATTATGTCAGCACACAACACCCTCCACATTTCAAGAATGAACAACGAACAAAACGATTGGCAAAGAGGATTGGAATTCTACAAACAAGAATTGCAGATTCACACCCATCGCCTATCAGATGTTTCAGGCATGTATGGATCTATGGCTGAGTTGAAGCCTAATGTTGAACATTTTCAAAACCAATTCATTGTTCAGCGCAACAACATTGATCAATTGGCTCACGACTTAGGTTCGTTCGAGAAAAAAGTAAGCAATGAAACACAAGAATTAGCACAACACATTTATGCCGACACGCTCAAAGAACATGATGTTCTTCGCGATCGTTACACAACGCTCGAGAAGACCATTAATAATTTGCGTCACGAGCACAATTCGTTTTTAGCGAAATACATCTAACCGCTTCGCGGAGGGAGTCATCCTTCGAAGAAGGTAAAACGCCTATCGTTTTGTATATTTGACATTCAATTCATTTTTATGTCAAGTATCCTATTCCACGCTTTGCGTTATTTCCCTGCAGTTATTCTGCTACAAACGCTTTTCTTTAAGTTCTCTGGAGCTGAAGTTTCCATTTATATTTTCAAGTCTATTGACGACTATATGCACTGGAATCAAGTTATGGAGCCATACGGGCGCATTGGAACTGGTATTGGTGAATTAATAGCCGGATTGCTTTTGTTGTGGCCGAAGAACAGTCATTACGGTGCTGCACTTTCACTTGGATTAATTACTGGGGCGCTAATTACGCACCTCATGATTTTGGGTATTGATGTGAAAGGTGATGGTGGAAAGGTATTCTACCTCGCCGTTGCAACATTCATCTGTAACATCATCGTTGTTTCTCAAAGCAGAAAGTCGCTCCCAATTCTTAAATCAATTTTCAAGTAAGCGCGCATGCTCGCTACCATTGAACATACCCTGAGTGAATTGTCTCATATAATAGGTCAGTTGAACCCTCTTGATTTCAGCAAACCACTGCCTGTGTTGAGTAATTCAACAATCGGACAACACACAAGACACAGCATTGAAATGTTTCAATGTTTGTTGAAGGGGTATGACAACGGGGAGTTTTCTTATGACAATCGTGAACGAAATTTACTTTTGGAAACAGACATCACCTTTGCTCAACATCACTTGAAATTGATTTGTTCTGAAATAAATCTTCCGAATAAAACTTTAACAAGCACCTACAATCTCGGAGAATCAATAGTTCAGGTTGAAACAAACTTCTTTCGTGAATTGGTTTTCAACTTGGAGCATTGCATTCATCACAATGCGCTTATTCGTATCGGAGTGAATGACATCTCAGAAGTTGCAATGTCAGAACATTTCGGAGTAGCTCCTTCAACCATGGAATACCGCAAATCATGTGTATTCTCAGCATAGTTCAGTCTGAACAAGGAATTGTCATTACCTCGAATCGCGATGAACAGCGTTCTCGAAAAAACTCTCTAGCTCCTGAAATTATTCATCTCGGTGAGCGCAAAGCAATCATTGCACGTGACGCACAGGCGCAAGGAACATGGCTGCTAACAGATAATTTAGGCAGAACGGCTATACTGCTGAATGGTGCATTTGAATCACATAATCCAACGCCCCCTTACAGAGAAAGCAGAGGCATTATTTTAATGAATCTCTTTCAAGAAGAAAATTTCAAATCGGCTTTTCTATTCTATAACCTTGAAAACATTGAGCCCTTTCAAGTCATTTATTTAGACACCGAGCAAGCTTTTCAATGTGTTTGGGATGGGAATCAAAAACATCTTTTCACAATAGATCTTTCAACTCCGCAAGTGTTCTTCTCTCCTACTCTGTACACCAAAGAACAACAGGCAGAAAAAAGAAATCATTTTTTCAAAACACTTGCTGAAATTGGCTCCATCGATGCTTCTCAACTTTTAGAAATTCATTTCAATCAAAATATAGATTCCTTGGATTTGAATTTTTTCATGAGCCGCGAGCTGCAAACAACAAAAAGTATCAGTCAGATTGAATTGCATTCAGCACATAGCCGATATGTGCACGTGCAGGCTTGGGATAACGCCAGACATGAACACACGCTTGAACATGTCGTTAACGCTTAAACAACGCTGGACCCGATTAACGCATTGGGAATATTGGCCCATGTGGACCATTTATCTACCCATGGGGCCTTATTATTTTTTCGAAAGTTTTCGTTCAGGTGGATTGGGATTTTTCACGCGCACCAATCCAAACATGCCCACTGGAGGCATGGGGCTTATGGACAAAGAAGACATGTACAATCTTCTTCCGGAAGGATCCTTTCCAACTACCTCCTATTTCAATTCGGAAACAGATTTCACTTCCATTCAACAATGGATTTCAACAAACAACATTGAATTCCCGCTTGTGGTGAAACCCGCCAAAGGTTGCCGTGGGCGAGGTGTTGAGTTTATTCATTCAGAATTAGAACTTCAAACTTTCATCTCAAATTGCGATGAGAAAATGGTCATTCAATCGTTAATTCCCTTCAGCAATGAAGTTGGAATCTTCTATGTGAGAATACCCGGAGAATCCCGCGGAAGAATTACCGGAATCGTTGAGAAGAAAGGGATTGAAATAACAGGAGATGGCGTTCATTCCATCAAAGAACTTGTGGTACAAAGCGAACGTTACGCCTTGCATTTATTTCATTTGGAAAAAGACCGTTCGCTGAACTTGAACGAAATTCTTCCAGAAGGAAAAACGAAAGAACTATCAAGCATCGGGAATCACGCCAGGGGTGCGACTTTCTACGACGTCACTTTTCGAAACAGCGAAAAATTAGAACGAGTTTTCGATTCTATTTCAACTCAAATTGAAGGATTTTATTACGGAAGATTCGATGTGAAATTCGAATCGTGGGAGCTGCTTGAAAATGGAGAGTCGTTTTCCATTGTTGAATTGAACGGTGCCAACAGCGAGCCCACACACGTGTATGATCCTAAACATTCCTATTTCTTCGCCTTGAATGAATTCAGAAAACATTGGAACATCATGGCGCAAATTTCCAGAAAAAATAAAACTGTTTGTCCTGTTATGCCTTGGAGAAAGGCTTTTCAATTGTTTAATGATTTATGAAAAAATTAGTATTCAGTATTCTTTGCTCGGGATTGCTAGTGAGCTGCATTCCTTCAAAACAGACCTTTGAGTTCAGTGGTTCGTGGATTGATCTAACGCATCCGTTCGACAGCACCACACTCTATTGGCCAAACAACAAAACGAATTTCGTTCACACGACCGATTACAAAGGATTCGTGAGACCTATGGGATACTTTTATTCCTCCTACTCTATTTCCGCGCCGGAACACGGCGGAACGCATTTGGATGCGCCTATTCATTTCGCGGAAAATAAACAAACAACAGATAAAATTCCTTTGCTGCATTTAACTGGAAAAGGCATTGTCATTGATGTTTCAAAACGAGCCTTATCCAATCACGACTATCAAATTTCAATTGAAGATATTATTCAGTGGGAAAAAGAAAATGGCCGCATTGAAGATGAGACCATCGTGTTGTTTCGAACTGGCTATGCGCAATACTATCCGAATCGCGAGAAGTATTTTGGAACAGCTCGTATTGGTGCGGAAGCCATTCCAGAATTGCATTTTCCTGGTATTCATCCAGATGCTGCGCAATGGTTGGTCGATAATCGGAAGATTAGCAGTTTCGGATTGGACACTCCCAGCATGGATTATGGACAATCAACCGATTTCAAAACACATCAGATTATGTTGGGAAACAACATACCCGGATTCGAGAATGTGAATATCCCAATGTCACTTCCTTCAAATGGAATATACATTGTTGCTCTGCCTATGAAGATTGGAAATGGCAGTGGCGCGCCACTTCGTATAATTGCGAATGTGCTTAGTCGTTAACGAATAATCGTAACGTGACCGGTCTGTTCGAAAGGCTCTTGTCCGTTTTTCGGTAGAATCTTAATTAGCCAAGAATACACCGCGTCTATTGCGTAGTATTCTCCTCCGTCTACCTCACCGTACCATCCTTCGTTTATGTCATTCGTTTCGAAAAGCACATCGCCCCAGCGATTGAATATTTTAAACTCGTACGTTTGAATCAATGATTCTCCGCGAATCGATGGTTTGAATAATTCGTTTCTTCCATCAGCATTCGGAGTGAAACAGTTCGGAACGAAAATATTGAACTGATCATTTACCACAACTGTTCCACAACTTAAATCAGTACAACCGTCTGCATTGGTCACTAGTAAGCAAACATTATATTCTCCGGGCGCTTCGTTCGGAAATGTGAACACGGGGTCAGATGCGTTCAAATAATACATATCCATAATGGTCCAATCGTAAGACACTGCACCCAATGAATAGTTGATAAATTGAACGGTTGTATTTCCGACATTTGGAGAAATTGGAGACCAACTGAATGTTGATACGGGCTGTTGCGAAACACAGATGTAATCTGCTATTGATGAATTGCTACTGCATCCGTTTCCATCTGTTGTAGACAGCTGAATATCATAACAACCTTGGGTATTAAACGTGTAATTCAACGACGCGCAATTGTTTCCACTTGGAACACCGTCTATCCACCACGTGCATCCATTTCCAACAGGGACACTGGTGTTTGTAAGGTTAACCGCAAGCGGTGCACATCCAGATGTTACATCGGCCGAGAAGGATACGACAGGCAAAGGATTCACAGTAATTGTTTGTGTATCTGTATCTCCGCAGTTTCCTGGAATGGTGTAAGTAATTGTAGTTGTTCCCACCCCAGCAATACTTGGGTCAAACACACCCGTTGCGGTATTCGTAATACCAATAGAAATCCAAACGCCTCCTGGGCTAGCGGCTGTTAATGTTATTGGATTTGCGTCGATGCACAAAGATCCTGGATTAACAATTGTAGCATCTAAAGGACCAAATACTGTTATTGTCAAATTACCTGTAAGAGCGCAACCCGCGGGTGTGTATGAAATGACTTCAGGTCCAACACCTGCGGTGGTTGGGTTGAAAAGTCCTGTTGCAGAGACTCCAAGCCCTGACCAAGTTCCACCTGCTGGGGAAGCATTCAATTGCACAGGCGCATCGGCAACGCACAACGGATTCTGATTGGTAATTGTTGGTATGGCGGGACCAACAAAAGGTGTTGACGTGTAGTTGTATGGACAACCGTATTGGTCTTCAACGGTGAACGTTACAACATCTCCGTCTAACAAACCGCCAACAACGATGTTCCCGTTGTTTGGGACTGTGGCATCTACAATGAATGCATTAGCAGGAAATAGATTGGTTGCTGTGAATTGGGTACCCAAGAGTTCAGGCGCACCACCTGAAAAACTCACAGTTAGAGTTTGCGCGGCGCAATCTTGCGTAGAAGTCCCTTCAATGATTTCGGGCAAATAGGTGTACGTGTAAGTCGGGCCCAAATCATAACACATACCCGCAAAATTCGTGAACGAATAGGTCCCTGTTGTCACATCGTACATCGTAATGGGAGTGAAATAGACCGTGTTGTTGGTGAATGTACCTGCTGGAAATTGCGCAATAAAGCTTCCGTCATTTAAATCAGAAATATCTTGTGTAGACAACGTTCCAACTAAGCACGGGTCGGTTTCAACCGAACCTCCTTGTCCAACTGTTGGCGGACAAGAATAAACCAAATACCAAATAGCTGGGTTGTATAGCGTATCATCATCAAAAATGTTCGCAGAGAACAAATAATCATTGTTTGATACTATATCGAACTGATCATTGTAACAGAGATATTGCGAATTATTTGTACTTCCTGTTGTTACTGCGTTAAACGTACCTGCGCTTACTGCACATACACATGGATCTGGAGCTACGTAACCAACAGAGTTTGTACAAGCCGGGGTTGCGCTGAAATATGCCGTGACATCGCATGCCGCACCGTCTGAAGGAATATCTATAATTGAGTAGTTAATCGGAGAAACAAAAGGAGCATTGAAGGTGACTTGCTGTCCACCACATGTTTCAATGATTAACTGACCGGTTGAAGGAGCATTTGAAAACTCGACATAACCTGTGACGTCGTATGCATTATTCGCAAAGTCACAAGCAGCAATGTCAGCTTGCAGAAAATCCATGTTACATGGAGTAACAGCGCAGGGAGCTGGCGCATTGTAGTTCACAGTTCCTGAGCAAGTTGGGTCGGCTGAAAATGTCGCTGTAACTGTACAAGCGGATCCATTCGCTGACAAATTTGAAAACGTATAGGGAATGTTTGATGCAAATGGCGGGTTCAAAACTATTGGCGCACCACCACACGAATTGGAAATGGTTAGCGTTCCTGTGCTCGGAGGGTCGGTAACGGATATTGTTCCGCTTACACTGTATTGTTGCGTTGCTTGGTCGCATGCTGTCGGGTTGGCAGTAATACCATTAAACGTACAAAGAATTGCGCAGTTCGTGGCTCCAGTCCCACCTGTTTGGGTAGCAATAATTTCTGTTGGACTATCGGAGTAATTCGTAATCAAGAACATATACCACTGTCCTGCGACTGCACCTGTTATGTCCACATATTCAGTGGCATCAATAGCAAAGCTACAATCTTCAATTCCGGCTGTTCCATTGAAAATACCTGCACACATAGACGCTTGATTCGCAAATGGTCCCCACAAAATGAAATCAACGTCAACTAAATTCGTATTCGTAAGAGTAATGTTAATATTCCCTGATTGTGAAATGTTTAAATAATACCATGCTGGATTCGGAGTACTAAACAAGCAATCATAATCCGGTCCCAATGGAGCTTCTCCATTTCCCGTTTCTGCTGGAAACGTAACGCCAGTGCTTGTGCAAAAAGGAGCAGCTCCTGGACAATCCACTTGGGAAAGAGCGGAATGATGCATGAGCACAAAAAATAATAGTGTTTTTATAAATCTATTCAAGGCTTTGGTTTTGTAGGTCAAGGTAAAGACAGCTGTAACAAACAATAAGTTGCACCGACTGACTCTAAGTTCATGCAATATATCCGTTTTATTTGTTCATTACCAAAATCTTGATCAAAAAAAACAGCACTCGTTGAGTGCTGTTCAATTTATTCAAACAAAATAGATTTAATCTACTTTTTCAACTTTGATTAATTCCACTTCGAAGATCAAGGTTGAAAAGGCCTCTATCTTTCCTTGAGCTCTAGAGCCGTAGGCCAATGCCTGCGGAATATAGAACGTGTATTTAGAACCTTCAGTCATTAATTGCAATCCTTCAGTCCAACCGGGAATAACTTGATTCAATCCGAAAGTAGCAGGTTTCCCGCGATCAACCGAACTGTCAAAGACTACTCCATCGATGGTTGTTCCATGATAATGAACCGTTACTTTATCGTTATTATCAGGAGCAATTCCTGTTCCTGAAACATTCGATTTGTATTGTAAACCCGACGAGGTTGTCTTCACTCCTGCCTTCTTTGCATTCTCGATTAGATAGGCCTCTCCGCGTTTTTTGTTCATCTCATTTTTCTTTTGAGAATTTTTACGAACCTCTGAATTGATGATTCCAGTAGCCTTGTCTTTGTCCAACTTCGACTTACCCGCCTTGCTATCGAGGATAGCTTGCATGATTAGCTCATCAGACAAATTCTCGAATCCCGCGTTCTTTGCATTTTCCATAACAGAAAGACCGAATGCATAAGACAAGCTATCCTCATGGGTAAGCAATGCTTTTGTATTTGACTTTCCTTTTTTCTTTTGAGCGAAAGTCACTGTTGACAATGCGACTAAAGCCAAGCAAATTGCTAAACGTTTCATATTACTTATTCAGCCGGTTTAATTTCTATAATCTCCATTTCGAAAATAAGCGTTGCAAACGGAGGAATCACTCCACCTGCACCTTGTTCTCCATAAGCTAAGTTCTGTGGGATAAACAACTCGTATTTTCCACCTGACTTCATCAATTTCAAACCTTCTCCCCATCCTTGAATGACTTGTCCCGCAGTAATAGTGATCGGCTCATTTCTTTCGTAAGAACTATCGAATACTTTTCCATCTACCAAAGACCCTTTGTAATGAACTACAATAGTATCGTTGTCGTCTGGAGACAATCCAATTCCCTCACGAATTACTTTGTACTGCAAACCTGATTCTGTAGTTATTACGCCTGGCTTCGCACCATTCTCTTTTAAAAATCCTACTTCTTTTTCCATTGTTTTTGTTGCTTTTTCTGATTCTCTTCTTGCTAAAATTCCTTGAATGTATGGATCTACCATTTCATTTGGAAGTTGGTTCGCTTTGTTGGCGTGATCCAAAACCGCCTGTCCCATGATGGTTTCATTCAGACCTTCAATACCGCTGGTAGCAATGTTGTTGGCTATACTCACACCAATGGCATAAGACAAACTATCGTTTTCATTTTTTAATACAACCGTCGATTTCTTCGGCTCATCTTTTGGCTTCTTCTTTTTATCTCCTTGATCCATTGCGTTTGAACTCAATACCAATAAGCTCGCTCCAAGAAGTACAATATGTTTACGTTTCATTGAAATTTATTTAGGTATGCAAGATAATCAGATTCTAACTTCATTCATGTATTTTTGACGAATGAAGCAATTCAAATTGTTATTCATTCTTGGTCTATTGTTACTTGGCAGCATTTCGGCACATGCGCAAAATGAAATGTATGGTGGAATTACCCTTGAGCAATTGACGTACAACAAATCAAGTGTTTATTCAATTGGAGCCGACGTGTACGCACCTTTCGGTGATCGATTCACCTTGAACTACAGCGCAAAACTCGGTTTTAGTAAGGACTACAATATCGTTTTCCATTCGCCTGTTTCAACTTTACTGGGCACTTATCTATTGGCGTTAAATCCAGATTTTCCTGGAATAGCAACGCTCGGACTTATCTGCCTGGCAATTCCCGAAGGTGTTGGAATGTATGTAGGTCCAGATGGACAAGCTTTGCACCTTTCAGTGAATCCGTTGGGCATGGATTATTTCGCCTCACCAGATCAATCGCTCGATTATGTAGGAATGAGCTGCAGCGCAGTAGCTCGAATTCATTATAAATTGAAATCGTATTTCCCATCTTACATCACTCCGATGGTTGGGCTATATTACCGCTACGGTCAGGCGAATTTCGGCGATCAATATGGAATTCGAGTAGGTGTATCTTTCGGACTGGCATCGAAACAATTAGACAGTGGTTCTAGTCTACAAGAATTGCTTTATGATTAAACTAATTCTCGGCTTCATTCTTTTCTTAGGAGTTTCATTTTCTGCTGTCGGGCAGTCCGATACACTTTTTATTCAAAACTGGGAAAATGGACATGCGATTTATTTATTGCCTCCGGGAAAATTTCAGAAGCCTCCGGTTTGGACTTCTTCAGACAGCATTTACTATCCACCCGTTCCTTTCTTTCGGAAATTTAAATTCGATTTGAAAGAAACATACATACCGTTAACGGTATACAAAGGCGAATTGGTTTATTATGATCCATGCGATGGAATCTTCGAAAGTGCTTGGGTATTCAACGATTCTGCTTTCGTTCATTTGTATTACGACGGTCCGGAAGGCATGCCCATTGCGGCAATTGAACACGAAGATGAAAATGAAATTCAATTTCGAATTCTTCAATTCAATTATGAAGACATTGAGAAATCGCTTGAATATTATTTAACGGTAAAACGAATGAATAAGGAAAAGGGACTATTTCTTTTCATTTTTGAGAATCCGTATGATTCAAAAGACACGTTTTCCTTCCCTGTTGTTGAGCAAAGTAAATTGCATTTGCTTCCTGTTTTAGTAAACGATTCGAAATACGATAAGTACACAGAATTCGAATTTCCGGAAGAGCCGATTACTTCTGAAATGTTCAAATAGATTTTCGGAGCATACGCTTTTCTTTTCGCTTTTTCTTCCGCTCTATTCGTTCTTTTCTTTTGTTCTGAAAGAATTGTTTGAAGGTTTTAGGGTGGTCTTTTGACTCTTCAATTTCTCTCACTTTTACTAAAGGCCCAGCAGAAGCGACCATTATCGAATCTACATTTTGAATATCGGTCGAATCTGTTTGGGAAGAATCAACACCTGAACCAAGAACAATTGGATAACCCAACGGATACCCACCCCACGAAGGAAAACCGTAACCGGGGTAACCCCATTGATCCATATAAATGACCCCGCCACATCCGTTAAATGGGTAATTGTAAAGTTGAAAATTATACGAAAAAAACCAATCTCCCGTCAGCATGTAAACGGTATCGCGCTGCTCGATTTTCTTTTCAATTTTCTTTTCGGGCCTGTGGTAGACGTACTCGATCGGAACGGGTTCATCTGGTATGACAATCATGGCACGCAACAAGACCATACTTCCCCATGCTAAAAAGAGAAGAGCGATTTTAATGTATGTGCTTTTCAGATTGTTCGATTTGTC
>JBILTL010000044.1:0-14767 GCA_044371535.1 Flavobacteriales bacterium
TGCGCGCATTCTAGACATTGGTGCAGGCTGCAGCGATTTGCCTTTCATGTTGTTGAAGAACGCAGAGGAGAAAAGGCAGAATGTAGTGCTTATCGATTCGCAAGAAATGTTGAATCAGCTTCCAGATTTTTCATTTTGTGAAAAGTTTTCTGCCATGTTTCCCAACGAAACAAAACAATGGTCGAAGGAAAACGCAAATTCGTTTGATGCCATTGTTTGCTACAGCGTTTTGCATTACATAGCCGTAGAATCAAGTGTTGAATTGTTTGTTGAAGCAGTGTGCGATTTGCTTGCTCCCGGAGGAATGGCGCTCATAGGCGATATTCCGAATGTATCGAAAAGAAACCGTTTCTTCAGTTCGGAAGAAGGTATTCAATTCCATCAAAACAATCACGGCCCGAACTCATTTCCAGAAATCAATTGGAATGAAAAAAAGCCAGGTGAGTTCAACGACGAAGATGTTTTTTCAATTTTGAAAATGGCCAGGGTGAATGGTGTCGAGGCCTTCGTGCTTCCGCAAAGTAATGCTTTGCCCATGGCGAATAGAAGAGAGGATATCTTATTTGTAAAACACAAATAACATGAAGAACAAACTAATCATTTTTGGAAATACAGAGTTCGCGGAAATCGCCTACGAATACTTCACGCACGACAGCGATTATGAAGTGGTAGCGTTCTGCGTTCATCGCGAATACATTAACAAACAAGAAATTTTCGGATTGCCATTGGTGGCTTTCGAAGACATTGCTGAATTGTATGCCCCTTCAGAACACGCGTTCTTCGGAGCTTGTGTATACACCAAACTGAACCGACTTCGCACGCAAGTTTATTTGGAAGCAAAAGCACTCGGATATGAAATTGCATCTTACGTGAGCTCTTATGCTTTCGTTTGGAGAAACGTAAAATTGGGTGAGCACGTTTTCATTTTTGAGGACAACACGCTACAACCCTTCACCGAAATTGGAAACAACGTTGTGTTGTGGAGCGGCAATCACATTGGTCATCATTCGAAAGTTGACGACAATTGCTTCATCTCTTCGCACGTTGTTATAAGCGGTGGAGTAACCATAGGTAAGAATTGTTTCCTTGGAGTGAACAGCACCGTCAACAACGCTGTGAGCATTGGCGACGATTGCCTGCTTTCATCAGGAGCGTTGGTAGTGAAGAACATTCCAGAAGATTCAATTGTAAAAGGAAAAGACATTTCTCCGATCTCTTGTCGCGCCTATCATAAACTTGCACCGCGATGAATTGGAAGCGCCTCGGAAGAATAGTAGAAGCCAATCCGAGTTTGGAATGGTCGCAGCAATACGCTGCTATTCCTACCGTGCGCATTTTGAACGAAGATGTCCTTCGCGTCTATTATTATTCCATGGATGAAAACTTCAATGGAAGAATCAGTTATGTAGATGTTTCAGCGCACAATCCTTCTGAAATTATTTTTCGAAGTAAAGACGTGCTGCTTGATATCGGAGCCGAAGGAGCCTTCGACGACGGTGGGGTTTGTCCGCTGCAATTCCTTCAACATAAAAATGAAAATTGGTTGTACTACTTAGGTGTGCAACGCACAACAGATGTGCCCTACAGATATTTTGCAGGAGTAGCGAAGGAGCAAGCCGATGGCTCGTTTCAGCGTTTTCAAGCCAATCCGGTTTTGCTTCCAACCGAAACAGAACCCGATATTCGAAGCGCAGTTTCAATTCTTCAAGACGGAGAAAAACTGCGCATGTGGTATGTCGGCGCATTTGCTTGGATAGACCTGAACGGAAAGAATGTTCCGACGTATCGTATTCATCATGCCGTTTCAACAGACGGATTAAATTGGGAAGTGGATCAACACGATTGTATTCAATTTCAGAACGAAGATGAATTCGGATTCGGAAGACCTTGGGTCATGAAAACCAATTTCGGATATGAAATGTACTATAGCGTTCGAACGAAGTCAGTAGGCTATCGTTTAGGTTACGCTACCTCTGAAGACGGCTATTCATGGGTAAGACAAGATAGTGAATTGAATTTTTCAATTGGAACCGAATCGTGGGAAAACGAGTCGGTTTGCTATCCATGTGTAGTCGATGTGAATGGAAAGCGATTTCTGTTTTACAACGGAAATCAAAATGGAAAAACAGGTTTTGGCGTTGCCGTTTTGGAGGACAAAAAATGAAAATAATTCGATACACAGAAGACCATCGTCAGCAATGGGAGGAATTCGTTTCCAACAGTAAAAACGGGACTTTTCACGTTTCAAGAAATTTCATTGACTATCACGGAACGAAGTTCAATGATCATTCGCTGCTCGCTTTTGATGAAGACGAGTTGGTGGGTGTTCTGCCAATGAATGAAAGTGGAAGGGAGGCCTTCTCGCATCAAGGT
Source organism: Flavobacteriales bacterium (assembly GCA_044371535.1). Classification (GTDB taxonomy): domain Bacteria; phylum Bacteroidota; class Bacteroidia; order Flavobacteriales_D; family Sanyastnellaceae; genus CAIZGX01. The sequence goes on from JBILTL010000044.1 coordinate 2,374, forward strand.
TTAACCTACGGTGGTTGGGTGCTTTCGCAAAATACTCGTCTCGATGAATTTCATGAGTTGTTCAAGAGTTTCCTGAACTACTTGTTGGCTAAGGGTTTTGAAACGCTGCATTACAAAACCATTCCTTTCATGTACCATCAGGTGCCTGCGCAGGAAGACGTTCACATGCTTTTTCTCGCTGGTGCGAAATGCACAGGTCAGCATGTGAATCCGGTTATCATTCCCTCAAACGTTCCGAAATTTCAAGAGCGAAGAGTCCGTGGAATGAAGAAGGCTTTGAAGGAAAGAGTTCGCATTGAAGTTTCAGAAAATATAGATTCCTATTACACAATCGTTGAAGATTTATTGAAGGCTTATGATTCAAAGCCAGCGCATTCGCGAGAAGAATTAATCGATTTGAAAAAACGATTTCCGAATGAAATAATCTTGCATGCTGCGTTTGTTGGAAATGAAATGTGCGCGGGTATACTCTGTTTTGAAACGCCCAACTGCGTGCGCTTTCAATACATAGCTTCAACATTGGAAGGGAAGGACAAAGGCGCATTGGATTTGCTTTTCGCAACGCTCATTCAAGAGACGTATTCGAAAAATAATTTCATCGATTTCGGAACAAGCACGAACAATCAAGGCGCATCTTTGGCTTTAGGCATTTCGCAACAGAAAGAGGGATTCGGCGCACGCACTAGCGTTCAGCCTATTTATACATTAGCATTAAATTCCGTAAATTGGGATGCTTTAAATGCATTTGTTTCATGAAGAAAGTATCTGTAGTCATTCCGTGTTTTCATGTCGAAGAATTCATTCTTCCTCTTTTTCACAACATGCAAGAAGTGGAGAAGCAGTTGAATGCCATGGATCTTTCGCTTGAATTGGTTTGCGTTGACGATGGAAGTAAAGACGGTACGTGGGATGAATTGTTGAAGCATCGTCATTTGATTAAAGACACCCAAGTCGTTCGATTAACGCGCAACTTCGGTGCTATCTGCGCAAGCAATGCCGGATTGAAATTGGTTACTGGAGATGCTTGCACCATATACGCAGCAGACCTTCAAGACCCGTTGGAACTCATTCCAGAAATGGCGCAGCTGTGGTTGAATGGAGAGAAATACATTACTGCTGTGCGCGCGAAGAAAAGGAAAGATCCTTTGCTCACGCGCTTATACGCGAAGCTTTATTACATATTGGTGAAGTTGTTCGTGATGAAAGACTTTCCAGAAAGCGGATTCGACATTGCGTTTTGGGACGGAAGTATTTTACAGTATTTGAAGAACACTTCGAAGAACATCAATCGTTCGTTATTCTCGCATTGGCTTGGATTCAAACCGTATGTGATCGAGTACGAAAGAAGAGAGCGTTCAAGCGGAAAGAGTGGTTGGACATTTTCAAAGAAATGGAAGTTGTTCCTAGATTCGTTTTTAGGATTTTCTGTTGTTCCGATACGTTTCATTTCGTTTATTGGTATGTGTGTTTCGTTCCTCAGTTTCGGTTACGGAATTCTTATGCTGATAGGTGGAATAACAGGAAAAATTTCAGAGCCAGGATTCGCAACAGTGACTTCTTTGATAACCTTCCTATTAGGATTGGTGATTGTAATGTTGGGAGTGATTGGCGAATACTTGTGGCGCATTTTCGACGAAGTAAACAAACGACCCGAAGCGGTTGTAGAAGAGATATTGAAGAATGAGTAAGATTGTAATTTTCGGACTATCTGCCTTGTATGCCACGCTATCTGTGGTTGGCGCATCGCTTATTAAATTAACTCTGAACAGTTGGGGCGCAGAACAACGCGGACTGGCTTCAGTGAAAGATTATTTCGCATTCTTGTTTGAACCGAAAGTGTTCTTCGGAATGGGAATCATTTTCGTTTCAGCCTTGGTACTATTCAAAGCGTTATCGCTTAGCGATTTCAGTTATGTTATTCCTGTGAGTGCAGCTGTGAATTTCATTCTTACAGCTTCAGTAGCAGCAGTATTTTTCGGAGAGAAATTGGCTTGGAACAACATCGTTGGAATTGCACTAATCATCGCAGGAGTGTTTGTGATTAATCTGAAAAAGGCATGAGCAAAATTCTTGTAACAGGCGCTGCGGGCTTCATTGGATCTCACTTGACAGATGCCTTGCTTGAAGCGGGACATGAAGTTGTTGGTTTCGATAATTTGTCGAACGGTAAATTGCGGAACCTTGAGAGTGCATTGGAGAATAATGCTTTTCAATTCGCGGAAGGAGACATTTGTGATGAAGCGCAAGTGAATGAAATCATGAAGGGAGTAGATGTTGTTTATCACTTGGCTTGTCTCGGTGTTCGTCATTCCATTCACAGTCCTTTTGAAAATCATCGCGTGAATGCAGAAGGATCGCTTCGCGTTATAGAAGCTGCTAGACAAGAGAAGGTTTCAAAGTTTTTTTATATCTCGACTTCAGAGATCTATGGCGACATTCAAACGTTTCCGATCGATGAGCTTGGTGTTCCTGCACCGAAAACGGTTTATGGAAGTAGCAAGTTAGCAGGCGAAAACTACGCCTATTCATACAATGTGTGTTACGGACTTCCAACCGTAATCACCCGCATCTTCAACAACTACGGACCGCGTGCGCATTACGAAGGCGACGCAGGAGAGATTATACCGCGAAGTATTGTGCGCATGCTAAACGATGAACCTCCAATTGTTTTCGGAAAAGGACATGTGACGCGTGATTTCTTTTTTGTGAAAGACACGGCACGCGCACTTGTTGGATTAATGCAGAATGAAAGAGCAGTTGGTGAAATCATAAACATTGGAACAGGCATAGAAATTTCCATGAAAGAACTCATGGAAGTCTTGATTGAAGAAATGGAATTGAAAGACCGAATGAACATTCGGTTCGAAGAAGATCGTCCTGCCGATGTTCCACGTTTGTGGGTGAATCCTTCAAAGTTCAGAGCGCTGACAGGCTTTTCAAACGAGAAAGATTTCCGTGAAGGATTGAGAGAAACGATAGAATATTACCAAACGTTAAATCAATCGAACGATTTAATGAAGGAAATAGAACTTCAAAATTGGAAGAAATGAAAATCCCTGTAGCAAAGCCATATCTAGGAGTTGAAGAAGCGCAATTAGCGTACGACACCATTTTAACGAATTGGGTCACTCAAGGTCCGCGCGTTGCAGAGTTTGAGGAAAAGTTCGCGAGTTATGTTGGAAGTGAATATGCTGTGGCCGTGAGTAATTGCACCACGGCTTTGCATTTGTCGTTAATCGTTGCAGGCATTGGTCCGGGCGACGAAGTCATTTGTCCGAGCATGAGTTACATCGCTACTGCAAACGCAATTGTTTATGTTGGAGCAACACCCGTTTTTGCGGAAGTAAAATCGGAGACTTACAACATAGATCCTGCTGATGTTGAGCGAAAGATTACATCAAAGACGAAGGCGATTATCGGAGTTCATCAGATTGGACTTCCTTTCGAGATAGACGAAATAAAAACGTTGTGCGCGAAGCACAGCCTCATCTTAATTGAGGACGCTGCTTGTGCCGCGGGTTCTTCCTACAAAGGAAATAAAATTGGTTCGCATTCAGATTTAGTTTGCTTTTCCTTCCATCCAAGAAAGGTCATTACAACGGGAGACGGCGGCATGATAGCCACTTCAAATTTCGAATACGCGGAACGTTTGAAACGTCTGCGTCAACACGGAATGAGTGTCAACGATCGCGTTCGTCATTTAAGTGACAAGGTTATAGTAGAAGATCATTTGGAAGTTGGGTACAACTATCGCATGACCGATATTCAGGCAGCTGTAGGGATTCGTCAATTGGAAAAATTAGATTCCATCGTTGAACGAAGAAGAGAAATAGCGCAATTTTATTTGAGTGAATTGAAGGACGTCGAATGCATTCGTTTGCCTTTTGAAAGCGAAAACGATTTAACCAATTGGCAATCTTTTTCAGTTTATATAAAATCCTCTTGCCCCGTTTCAAGAAACGACATCATGCAGAAAATGCTTGACTTGGGCATTTCAACACGAAGAGGAATAATGACTTCACATCGCGAGACTGCATACAAAAACAGGGGAGAGGATATTTCGCTTCCGGTCTCTGAAGATGCCGCTGATCGCAGCATTGTGCTTCCTTTATATGTGCCTATGGCTCAAGAAGAAATGGATTATGTCATCAAACATTTCAAAGCATGTTTGAATCAAGATTAAGCATTCCACTTTCCAACAAAGAAGAGAGAAATTTCTTTTTCGCGTTGGTTGTTTTTAAATGCTTACTCTTTGCTTACCTCTTTTTTCAATATTCAAATTACTGGCAGTCAGGACCTATTGAAGGTATTGCCGTTCATGCCGGAGATACTTCAGGATATTTCAATCCAGCAGAATCGTTAGCACAAGGCGCAGGCTATTCAAGTGTTTGTCGCATGCCGGCGTTCGTGCCGATTTATTCAGCAGTTAGCGCAGTCTTCAATCCTTATGTCGCTTATCAGTTTGTTATAATTCTTCAATTCGTCTTAGCATTACTCAGTGTGATTTGGGTTGCTCGAATAGCTGGAAATCTTGCTCAGAATAAGAAGGCGTATTATTTAGCAGGAAGTATCTACGCAGTTTCTTTGCTTATCGCTGTTTGGGATCCGATGCTTCTCTCCGATAGCCTTGGAAATTCTTTTTTGATTCTCGCGTTTTATTTAGCCATTCGTTTCAAAAACGAATTGAATTGGAAGCTTGTTTTTTGGTCGTCGTTGTTTTTGACTTGGTCTATTTTCTTCCGACAAATTCACGTGCTCTTCATTCCGTTTCTCTATTTTCTTTTGTTGAAGCGAACACACTTCTTCAAATCTTCGATTCTCTTCGGGGTGCCGTTGTTCTTGGCTTTCGGAAGTTGGACGGCATACAACTATTCGAAGACGAATCGATTCATTCCAATGGTGGATTCCTTTTCTTCATGCTACGGATACATGCCAGAACAGTTGGTCGCTATTCGGGATTTGGTCATTGCTTGGGGAGAAGATTGTCAGCCTTGGGTTCCGAATTCTGCCTCGAATTATTTAATCGCGAAAGACGGTTGCTCTACTTCACCCTTGAATGAGCGTCATTACACAACCGCATACGGAGCTGAAGAAATGAAGCACTTGAAAGAAGACTACCATCGCTTTTATTACGAATTGGAAGGAACTTCGAAAGACAGCTTGGGGAATGAAATAGTTTCACGCGCTCGGAAGTACAAGTCGGCATATATGCATGAACATCCTTCCGATTATTATCTTTTGAATCGTTTTCGTTTGATGAAGCAATTCTTGTTTCCAGCGCGAATAGACAACATTCCAGGTCCAGCTTTCGCTCAAATGAACCTCATTCAAAAGGGAGAGAAAGTTGGGTCTTATGCCTTGTTAATCTTGGTGAATCTTCTCGCGCTATTGCTTTTCATTCCGGTTATTTTGAAAGATTGGAAAGGCCGTTGGTGGCTTGTTTCCTCATGGTTGTTGTTCGTTGTTTTAGGCGGTGTACTTGGATTCATTGAGCAGCGTTATTTGGTTCCGTGTTATTTCTTCTTTACGATTATTGTTGCGGTTGGAATTTCAAGTTGGAAATTGAAACGCAGCGCGTAAATTTGAAGAATATGCAAATCGTACTTTTTGAAGACCACTTGGTCAATTCATTTTTACCGCTATCGCACACGCGGGCAATTGCCGACTTGTTTGCTGGAATGTATTCCGTTCAAGATCGTTGGAAATTGTTTTTCGAGAATGATTCAGTTTTCATTCAAACAAGAAATTCTCTTCAAGATCTTTATGGTGTAATTCCAGCAGGAGAGAAGGTGTATATCAATGCACGTGTCATTCCAAACCAAGAAGCGGTTGCCGCGATTCAAAGTTTGAAATCCAATGAAGCGTTCTTCATTCACGATGTATGCGTTGCCGCGAAAGGTTTGCACATGAATTGGGATTCTTTCGAGCATCGAGCTTGGACAGTAGAAGCCATGTGGTTGAACGGAATAACAGATTTGTTTTCAGTAAACGATTACTTACTTCATGCTGATTTCGCTTTAGCGAACAAAAATGACGGAGCGAAGCCTAGTCAATATTGTAGAGTCATAGGTGAAGAGAAGAACTTATTCATTCATTCAACCGCAAAGGTTTCAGATGCAGTTTTAAATATTGAAAGTGGACCAATCTTTATCGATGAAGGCGCTGAGGTGATGGAAGGAAGTATGTTGCGTGGACCGCTATACATTGGTAAGCACGCGGTGTTGAAGATGGGAACGAAGTGCTACGGGCCTTCGTCATTTGGTGAAGAATGCAGAATAGGAGGAGAGACTTCGAATGTTGTTTTTCATCCGTTCAGTAATAAAGGTCACGACGGTTTTTTAGGAAATGCGGTCATTGGTTCTTGGGTGAATTTCGGAGCCGACTCGAATTGCAGTAACTTGAAGAACAACTACAGCACGATTTCAATTTCAAACGATGTAGATCGAAATGAAATTAATACCGGTCTTACTTTTTGCGGAGCCCTTGTAGGTGATCACGCGAAATTCGGAATTAACACCATGCTCAATACCGGCACCTACATTGGCGTTGCGGCGAATGTTTTTGCGGGAGACTTTCCGCCAAAATGTGTTCCTTCATTTACTTGGGGAACGGGCGTAGTGGAGCACAACTTAGATAAGGCTATTCAAACAGCGGAGCGTATGATGCAACGCAGAGGCAAGGAAATGTCAGCGGCTGAAAGAGCCGTATTGGCGTATGTATTTAAAATAACCGCTGCTTCTCGGTCATAAAGGCAGAGGAAAATTAGTGGCATTGACATTGAAAATCGGGGAGTATGAACAAAGAAGTAGAGCACTATTTTTTTTCTGACGAAGAAAACAATCACGAATATATTCCTCTGATTTCAGCAGAGGACGAAGACAATATGGCGAATGAGGAAACACCTGAGGTGTTGCCCATTTTGCCGCTTAGAAACACTGTTCTTTTTCCAGGTGTGGTCATTCCAATTACGGTTGGAAGAGACCGCAGTATTCGCTTAATTCAAGACGCCAATGCAGGAACGAAGACCATTGGGGTTGTTGCTCAGCGCAATGCCGATATGGAAGACCCGTCGTTCGAAGACCTTCACCACATAGGAACTCAGGCTACTATTCTTCGCATGTTACGCATGCCTGATGGAAGCACGACTGTTATTCTTCAAGGAAAGAAGCGCTTCTCGATTCAAGGCTTGGTAAACACAGAGCCCTACTTTGAAGCGCAAGTCACTGCTTTCGAAGAAATCAACAAGAAGGCAGGAAGAAAAGAGCAGCAAGCCTTGTTTGAATCGCTTCGCGATCACGCATTAAATATCATCAACCTCTCGCCGGATATCCCGAGTGAAGCAGCATTGGCGATTAAGAATATCAACGGTTTGTCTTTCCTCACCAACTTCATTTCTTCGAACATGAAGGCAGATGTAGAGAAGAAGCAAGAGTTGTTAGAGATTGCGGATCTAGAGGAAAGAGCGAAGAAAGTATTCGAGCAATTGCACAACGATTTGCAAATGCTCGAAATGAAGAAAGAGATTCAGAAGAAGGTTCACATTGATATTTCGAAACAACAACGTGAATATTTCTTAACGCAGCAGATCAAGCAAATTCAAGATGAATTAGGTGCCAATCCACAGAAGGAAGAGATTGATGCTAAGCGTGAAAAAGGGAAGTTGAAGTCGTGGCCAGAGAATGTTCAGTTGGCATTCGAAAAAGAATTGGCTAAGCTCGAGCGCATGAACCCGCAAGCAGCGGAATACAGCGTTCAATCGAATTACCTCGAATTGTTGTTAGACCTTCCTTGGAATGAAACCAGTGAAGACAATTTCGATTTGATTCACGCCAAGGAAATTTTGGATCGCGATCACTTCGGTTTGGAAAAAGTGAAGGAAAGAATTTTAGAGCACCTTGCTGTATTGAAAATTAAGGGCGACATGAAGTCGCCAATCATCTGCTTATACGGCCCTCCAGGTGTGGGTAAGACTTCTTTGGGGAAGAGTGTTGCTGAAGCATTGGGAAGAAAATACGTGCGCATGTCATTAGGCGGATTGCACGATGAAGCAGAGATTCGCGGACATCGCAAGACTTACATTGGCGCTATGCCTGGACGCGTTATTCAGAACTTGAAGAAAGTTGGAACATCGAATCCGCTTTTCGTTTTAGATGAAATAGATAAGATGGGGCAGGGGGTTCACGGAGATCCGAGTTCCGCTATGTTGGAGGTCCTAGATCCAGAGCAGAATCATGCCTTTTACGACAATTTCGTTGAGTTGGAATACGACCTTTCGAAGGTCATGTTCGTCGCAACGTGTAATTCACTTTCCACCTTGCAACCTGCGCTTCGCGATCGTTTAGAGATCATTGAAGTAAACGGATATACCCTTGAAGAAAAATTAGAAATTGCGAAGCGCCATTTGGTGCCGAAGCAATTAACCGAAAACGGATTAACCGAAAGGAACATCGCCTTCACTGAAGAAGTGTTGGCGTTTCTGATTGAATCGTACACCAACGAAAGTGGTGTGCGTGCTTTAGAAAAGCGCATTGGTAAGATGGTGCGTCACCGCGCGAAGCAGATGGCTTTCAAAGAAAAGTTCAAGACAACTCTAACAACCGATGACGTTTCGAAGGCCTTAGGTGTGAGCTATGAAAAAGACCGCTATGCCGACAACGATGTTGCTGGAGTAGTTACAGGATTAGCCTGGACGCCAACGGGTGGAGATATTTTGTTTATTGAATCAAGCTTAACGCAAGGGAAAGGTCGATTGACTTTAACTGGAAATTTGGGCGACGTAATGAAGGAAAGCGCAACACTTGCGCTAGAATATTTGAAAGCACATTCGAGCCTGTTAGACATGGAAGCGAAAGTCTTCGATGAAACGAATGTGCATATTCACGTCCCTCAAGGCGCCGTTCCAAAAGACGGCCCAAGCGCAGGAATTACCATGTTAACGGCGCTTGCGTCAGCCTTCACAAAACGAAAAGTGAAGAAGTTTCTCGCCATGTCCGGAGAGATTACACTCCGAGGTAAAGTCCTTCCCGTAGGCGGAGTTCGCGAGAAAATTCTCGCGGCGAAGCGCGCAGGAATCAAAGAAATTATTCTCTGTGAAAAGAATCGCAAAGACATCGATGAAATCGACGAGCGCTATTTGAAAGGATTGAAATTTCATTTCGTTACAGACATGTACGAAGTGCTAGACAAAGCCCTTCTCAAAGAAAAAGCAAAGTAAGCTGTGAAATATATTCAGAACTATTTCGTTACTTGCAGGCCTGAATCATGAAAAAGCACCTGGTTACCCTTCTATTATGCGCAGCTACTTTGTCTAGCTTCGCCCAAGCGGGCACCACTGTTTTTTCTGGAATGAACGTTTTTGGCTCAGCTCGTGTTGCCGCTATGGGCGGCAATGCCATTGCAATCTGTGCAAGCGACATCAACACCGCAGCGATCAATCCAGCGTTAATTGATTCGTTCATAGATCGTAAGCTCGCCATGAGCTACGTTCGTTATTTCGGTCAGTCGAATTTCGGATATACGTCCTACGGATTCCATCCAGCAAAAAGTAAGTTTGCCTTTGCGGGCACACTGCAATATTTCGGATACGGTGAAAGTGCGCGCCTAGATGGTTTGGGCAATGACTTAGGTACATTCTCTTCAAATGAATACGCATTAACACTTGGAGCTTCCTACAAGGTCGATTCACTGTGGCGTGTAGGTCTTAACTTTAAGAATCTATATTCTGTTTTCGACACTTATTATTCTTACGGTATGGCCATAGATGCTGCCGCAACATACTATCAGCCTAGAACCAACTTCGCAGCAAGTTTCGTTCTGAAAAATGTAGGTATGCAACTCGTGACCTTCCGCGAAAGTTCAAGAGAAAAACTTCCTTTAGAATTTCAAATCGGTATTAGCAAACGTCCGAAGAACGCACCGTTCTTATTTCACATCGCCTACGAGAATGTTCAGAAATGGAATGTGAAATACACCGACCCGAATGCTGTGGTAATAGTAGATCCACTGACAGGCTTGCCTGTTGAAGATCGCACTTGGGAGTTTGGTGATCAACTCATGAGACACATCGTTATAGGAACTGAAATTATTTTTGGAAGTAATGTTCGAATAGGTTTGGGTTACAATTACCGCCAGCGTATGGAATTATCTATTCCGAATAGACCGGCAACAGCAGGACTTTCATTAGGTACAACCATAAACTTCAAGAAGTTTCAATTGAGCTTCGGAAGAAGTATTTATCACGTGGCTGGTGGTTCGAACCACCTTACCTTCACCACTCAGCTCTAAACGATTTTCGCTATTTGTGAAATTCGAGCATGAGCATTAGCTTTACAACTTCAATTTAAATTTATGAAATTCAAATCAGGCGTATTAACCGGTGACGAAGTTACCGAGGTGTTGAACGATGCTAAAGCTCATGGCTATGCATTGCCAGCAGTAAATGTTATTTCAACCAATAGCGTAAATGCAGTTCTTGAAACCGCACGTGATTTGAATTCGCCAGTGGTTATTCAATTCAGCAATGGAGGTGGTGCGTTCTACGCTGGTAAAGGACTTGATAATAAAAATCAGGAGGCTGCTGTGTTGGGCTCTGTAAGCGGTGCGCATCATGTGCATTTAATGGCGAAGGCCTATGGTGTTCCCGTAATCATGCACACAGATCACTGCGCGAAGAATTTACTTCCTTGGATGGACGGAATGCTTCAGCACGGTATGGAACATTTCGAAAGAACAGGTCGTTCGTTATTCAGTTCACACATGCTTGATTTTTCTGAAGAGCCTCTTCATGAAAACATCGAATTAAGTGTTGAGTATTTCAAGAAGATGACTCAAATGGGAGTAACCCTTGAGATTGAGTTGGGTGTTACCGGTGGGGAAGAAGATGGTGTTGACAATAGCGATGTAGATAGCAGCAAACTGTACACTCAACCCGAGGAAGTAGCTTATGCTTATGAGCACATGAACGCGGTTTCGAATCGCTTCACCGTAGCGGCAGCATTTGGAAATGTACACGGTGTATACAAGCCAGGAAACGTAAAACTTTCTCCAATTATCTTGAACAACTCGCAAGAATACATTCAAAGTAAATTTAACACCGGTGCGAAGCCAGTGAATTTTGTATTCCACGGTGGAAGCGGTTCTTCTCGTGAAGAAATTCGCGAAGCAATCTCATACGGTGCTGTGAAAATGAATATCGATACCGATATGCAATGGGCATACATGGTTGGAATTCGCAATTACATGTCAGGGAAGGCGGCGTATTTGCAAAACCAAATTGGTAATCCAGATGGAGACGATAAGCCAAACAAGAAGTTCTACGATCCACGTGTTTGGTTACGAGAAGGAGAAAAGGAATTCGTTGCTCGTTTGAAGCAAGCATTCGAAGATTTAAATGCAGTAGGGCGAAACGCGTAATTAACGCGTTACCACTATTGCTTTCATTATAACGGCGTTTTCATTGCTTAATCGCAATTGATAAACGCCGTTTTCGTATCCGCTTAAATCCACTTGCAGCAACGATTGGTTGTTCAACTTATTTGTTGAAAGAAGCTTTCCAGCATTGTCGAAAACCGAGAGGTAAGTGTTTTCATTCATGAAGTACCATTGAATATTCACAACATCGCGAGTAGGATTCGGATAAATGCGAAGGTTTGAAGCAATGTTTTCTTCAACAGAAACATCTACGCTCACAGCATAAAACTGGGTGCTTTCACAACCGTAAGCATTTGCCCAAGTCATTTGTATTTCGCCAACACCTGTGATAAACTGATCCCAAATAACTTCAATCACATTCGTTCCTTGTCCAGATACAATTGTTCCTCCAGTCACAATCCAATTGTAAGTATAATCAGGAAGTGATGCTACGGCGTAGGAATACGTGTTGTTGTATACAGCATTCGGTTCTCCTGAAATAGCCGGTATTTGTGGTTCAGGATATTGTTGAACAACAACTTCAGAGAATGACGAGCAACCGTTATTATCGGTATAGGTTACTCCGTAAGTTCCAGCGTCAATGATGTAAATGGTATCCGAAGGGTCGCTGGTGGTCCACACATTTCCACCTACATAATTCGACCAAAGGGGAGAAGGAACGTTTTTACAGATGAACAATTCTCCGCCAATTACAGGCGGCGCAGGAGCATCGTATGAATTTACATAAACAGTGTCCGTTGTCGCGCAAAGATCTTGGAAGGAATAGGTGTAAGCATAACTTCCAGAAAGAATAGGAATCACGGTGCCTTCAGCAGTTACTCCGAACCCGCTCCAAAGTCCCCCAACAGGAGATGCGCTAGCCGCAAGGTCTATCATATCACTTGGCATACACACAGAAACATCCGGTCCAGCTGTCATTTGAAGTGGAATAGCAACGGTGAAGTAAGTTGAGTCAATGTTGGTG
>JBILTL010000045.1:0-14684 GCA_044371535.1 Flavobacteriales bacterium
ACCGTATAAATCAATCAATGAAGGTCCTTCGAATTCATCGTCTACCTTACAAGAAGTGTAAACCAATGAAGCAAATAATAAGATGTAAATAGACTTTTTCATATTAAAAATTCATTTGATAAAGTAACATAAACTGACGAACATTGTAATTCTGTGTTGCATCGAAAGCATCGGTATTCTTGAATTTCGAAAGGTTCATAGACAAACTAGACTTGTCTGAAAAACGGTAGCGCACACCAGCTGCTTGCATGAACTCGCTTCCATCTGTTTGGTATTCTTTGAAGTTGAAAATTTCTGAGAAATTATTTCGAACAGCTGTATAATCGAATCCACTGAAAGTAATTTGTTGAAGACCTAACATCAGATCCCAATTTTCCCAAAATTCGTATTCAGCTCCAACAGAAAGAATTTGTGTTGAAAGGTCTACCGCACGAACGTTTTCTTCTTCTTCGCGCGACGTGTTGTCGTTTCTGAATCTTACAGATACATCGAACAATTTATCCTTACTTCCGAATCGCTTACTCAAATGTGCAACAGCCTTCACCTCTGAACGCATGAACTTGCGCGGTAGCAATGTTCCTTCACCACGTGTCTCTTGCAACATCAACTGCGTTGCAGAAATCTCGAACAATTGTGTTGGATTAACATATCTTGCATTAACCGTCAATCCTTGTCTGTTCGGAGTTGCAGTTCCGTAAGGCGTAATGTTGTCGTACTTCGGTTGAATTAACATGAGGTTGGAAGAAAGTTGACGGTTGTATGCGTCGGTCTCGCGCATTAAATCGAAGGCGGTTAGATTTCTAACCACTTGATCATTCGTGATTCTTCCGAAAGAAGTAGGTTGATAATTGTAATTCACACGCTTGGTTTGGGCACCTGGACTGCGGAAATCTGAACTTACATATTTCCATCCCGCTTCAACACTTAAGCCTTTCGATGAGTTAACACCCATCCATTTCGCATCGAAAATCTTTCCGTTGGTTTCCGGTGAACCTTCAAATTTCTCATAGTATGTTTTTGAAGTTCCTGCTTCCACATTCACTTTCATTTTCCAATTGGAAATATCTCTCTTCAACAATAAAGTACCTGTAGTTACTGGATTGTGGAAGGTGCTCAAGTTTCTAGACGTTCCTTCAATATCGAAAAGCGTCACGTGATTCATTCCAATTTCAAGGAAATTACTTTGAACCAAATTCACATTGTATCCAGCGAATAAACGATCGTTGATACTACCGAAATCTGTCGTTCTAACGCGTGTAGCAACAGTATGAAACTGTAACTCTTTCACAAACTTCGAAAACTGTAAACCAAATTCAGCAGCTGCTCCTTGTTGTCTCCATGAGCTATCTGCCGCATAGAAATTATCGTAATTCATCAATCGCGTTTGTTGTTGAAACACAACAGGCCCTTGCGTAATAATTTCTTGTTGTGTATTCGAAAGCGTGTAAGGTGAAAGCTTGTAGTTAATGTCACCCAGTTGGTAACGCACCACTCCACCGGCAACGCCTTTAATATACAATTGACGAATGTCGAAGCTAACACCAGATCCCCAGAATCCGCCGTAGTCGTTGCGCACACGCACCATACCTTGAATTTCGGTGTTTCTATTCGGACGAATATTCATTCCTAAGTCAACTAAGGTGTGACCGCTGTTCATGCGTGGAATGGTAATGCTATCTTCCACTTCCTGACCCATTCTATCTCCGTAATAAAGTCCACGTGCAGCACCCGTGAAAACTACTTTACGTAAATCTTTTTCCTGTGCTGAAACAAACTGAGTCACTACAAGTGCAGTAATTCCAACAACAATGTGTAATTTATTTTTCATTAAAAAAACGCTTTTAATTCAACCACTAACTCTCTTCCATTGAAATGATCTAACGAGAAACTTTTGTCTTCGAAAGAGAACCAACGGTGACGTAAATAAAGTCTTGTATTTCTTCCTAACTCAACATCTACTCCCAAGCCGTAGCCCGTTCCGTATTGATTTCTAGGTCGTCTAGAAACTTCGTCGATGTTCGTTAAATAATTCGCAATGGTTCTTTCGTAGCCAATGTAACCATTCAGCATTACCGTTGACGTAAGTTCATAATAGACTTCAAGTTCGGAAGAGTACTGACGCACATACGCCTTCTCGTTCGTAACAACAATTGGCGAAAACTTCCTTCCTGCGCTTTGCATTTGTAACAATGAAAACAGAAATACTTTGTGTGTTCCAATCTTTCCTTGATACTTCATTTGCGCCTCTGCAACATTGAAGTGCTTTTTGTTCACTACAACACCCGAACTATCATCGGATAGTTGAACAGATTCATAAGTGTCTCTGTATATATCTGAATATCTTCCATAAGGTCCAACATTAGCCGGATACTGCCAACGCCAGAAGCGAGAACGCGTAACGCTGTTTACAGGGTGACCGTATGTGATTATTGCTGCTGCAGCTTCTAATTCCGAAGAAGCACCCATACCTCCACTGAATTTAAATTTCTTCGTGCCCCACTGAACGTTCAAGTTCAACCCCTGACGATTGTTCGTCATTTGACCTAAACGAATCATAGAACTTCCAAAGGGCTGCAGTAAAGAAGAACTACCAACACCTCCTGCAGGAATCTCATTTGCAGCATACTCTTGTGTTGCTGTATTCCAAAAAATTGCAGTGTTGTTAACCACCTTCGGACTTAAACGAAAAGCGTGAACTTCCAAGATTGGTCTTCTACCTATAACCGGGGTAGACCAACGCAATTGAAGCGCTTCACCCCATTTTCCTTGATGTCTTGGACTGTAATATTTACCTACACCCATTTCCGCTTTGAGGGTATGACCTTTGATATTGGTCACTCCTTCGAGCGTAATTACATTAAGCCCAAAAGCCTCACGGGCAAGGCTGTCTGTATAGTTAACGCTATTGAATGTATTCAACGCAAGGAATCCGTTCTTCTTTCCTTTGTGCAACAATTTACCACCGTAAGAATAGTTCGGAACAACAGAAAAACCACCGTTGATTTCACTCTTTCCAACCATACCTAAGAGATAAAAATTCTTAGGCAATTCTTTTCCTTCAATTACAGCACCTTGAAATGCACGGTTACCCCAACGCGAATCTTGGTCTATGCTTCCTTGATCGAAGTATTGCTGGTATCTAGAAGCTGCGCTGTTTCCCATAGGATCCCACGGATTTCTTTCAAACAACATAAAACGATTGTAACCGCGGAAAGAGCCGAATGTCAAGTCAGAAATACTCAACCATTGAATACCTCCGACGCGCACGCCCCATTGTCCGTATTTCGTTTTGAAATTACCGTACAAATTCATTCCCAACATGGTTCCCAAATTTCCACCTAAAGCAACAGTTCCTAACGGTTTCTGAATACTCGGACGAAGTGAGTCGGCCACTTGCGCTCCGTAAGAAGGGTTAATGACTCCGTTTAAAAATTGGAACATTCTTAAATCGAATCCCCAACTTGATTTGTCGGAAAACTGTCCAGCAACATTCACCAACAAATTCGGAAGTTGTTCATCATCGCCAATAAAAAAACTTTTAGGCAGAACTGTATCGGTTGGTATTGTTCTCTGATAAGCTCTGTTCTGCTTAGTGTAAGTTCCAAAAAAACGATAGAACCCTGAAACACTTATCTTTCCTGGGGTTATAGAATCCTTCTTCGGATAAAGTCCGTAATAAGAGGTGAGGTTGTCAACCTGTCCCCAAGCACCATTTCCTTCAACCAGAAATAGAAGTGCTAGAAGGGAAAACAGATATTTAAAATTAGACTTCATTCGCATTAAGGTTGAAATTCGATTCGTTTGAAAGAGACTGCGCGTTTCGGTGCTTGTCCTTCTTTTCTTGGCATCACATAAAACGGAACGTTCGTATAAGCGTAGTGCCCATTTCCATCTACCGTTTCAAAAAACAAGCGATAAGCACCTTCGGTTGAAGGGGCAAAAAACTTTGCGCTTGTTGTGAGTTTCTTTTTGAACAGTCCCGCTATTGGCGTTGGAGCGCTTTCAGCATCTCCACCCGATTTAATGTCGCGACTCTCAGGAACAATGACCCAAGCCGATTTCAATAGGTCACCATCGGCGTCTTTTACAAAGGCATTGGCCTCGTAAATTTCATCTGCTGTTAAAGCAATGTATTCGCCTTTCTTTTTTCCATTCACTAAAACGGAATCTAAAACTGGTGTTCTGTTCTTTATCGTTCCAGGTTTCCAAATGTCTTGAAGAACTTCAACTGCCTCAGAGGCATTACCTTCCGCAGAGAACAACCCGTACCAAGTAGAAGTGGTCTCTTGCTTATGACCCCACAGGAATACATAAGAGCCTATGCAATAATTCTTGTCTGCCTGAATCTCATTGCTCAATCGCTCTCTGTATGACTTTGCTTTTTCTGAACTACTTTGTTCTACCGGCGCTCCCCACTTGGTCTTAGCCACTTCCCAATGTCCGTTCGGTCCCCACTCTGTAATCATATACGGACCCTGCCATCCGAAATTGCGAATGTTCTTGCGAACGCCGGCAATGTCGCCGTAGGTATTCACGCAGTACACGTCAATCTCAGGTGCATCGCGAAGAATTAATTTCACTTCCTTCTCATCTAATCCAGCCGTAACTGTTGATGTCGGATGGTTGTGATCAACTTCATGAATGAATTTCGCAATGTCATTGATAGCAGCCCAAACGCGGGTGTTCGAGTAAAACAGATCGACTTCGTTTCCAATTCCCCACATTAACAGAGCTGGGTGGTCTTTGTATTGAAGGATAACTTTTTTAAATCCTTCCAATTGCGCAGCAACTTTCTTTTCGTCGTTGTAATCAAAACCATGACGTTCATGTTGCACCCAAAGTCCCAACATGACTGTTAGTCCTTTTGAATAGGCCTCGTCTAAAATTTCTTGTGCATTGTCTGTGCTCCAAGTGCGAATAGAATTTCCACCTATTTCAACCAATTTATCGAGTTGAACGTTTCCACCAGCACCGCGCACATCATATTCCTTTCCATTTCTCAACATGTGCCAAACACCGGATTCATCTTGCGCCACTGTAACCGGAATCGCCTGAGCGTTCGCCTCAGTAGCACTGAAGAAAAGAGCCAATAATATGAACAAGTATATGGGGCTATTGTTTTTCATTTTAAATTCGTTTCAGTTGAAGGAATTGTCGGCAAAGTACACAACAAATCACAAAACATTCATACAATCAAAACAAATGTATTAAATCCTTTTTGTAGAAAGTACAATTTCTCTAAATTAGCAAAAAACAAGATCATGAAAAAAATTCTATTCTTACTCTTTTCAATTTTCTCATTGAATGCTTTGGCGCAAGTTGATGTAACCTTTCAGGTTGACATGAATGGTGTTAGCGGATTTACTACTCCCGAAGTGAACGGAACGTTTAATAACTGGTGCGGAAGCTGCGCTCCAATGGCCGATGCAGATGGCGACGGTGTTTGGGCTCTTACCATTGAATTGATGCCTGGTGCATATGAGTATAAATTTTCTTACGACAATTGGGGTGGACAAGAAACTTTAGTAGCAGGAAGTTCATG
Organism: Flavobacteriales bacterium; assembly: GCA_044371535.1. Lineage (GTDB taxonomy): Bacteria > Bacteroidota > Bacteroidia > Flavobacteriales_D > Sanyastnellaceae > CAIZGX01. Next base: position 5,543 of record JBILTL010000045.1, read on the forward strand.
CACTATGACTACAGGTACATACACCAATCGTGTATTGAACGTATCTGTTGCTGATTCTTTACCTGTTGTTTGTTGGGGAAGCTGCGCTGCTTGCGGACAATCTGTTGGTCCATACAACATCACGTTTGTTGTTGACATGAATAACAGTGGAGCAACATTCACAACCCCAGAGGTGAACGGAACATTCAACAACTGGTGTGGCGGTTGTGCGCCTATGAGCGATGCAAACGGCGACAACATCTGGGAACTTGTGATTGCCTTAAACACGGGTACTTATGAGTACAAATATGCATACGACACTTGGGCAGGTTCTGAAGCGCTTACAGCTGGAGATCCTTGTACAGTAACTAATTCAGGATTCACAAACAGAATTTTAGATGTTACAGACAACATGGTAATGGACACCGTTTGTTACGGAAGTTGTTTGGATTGCGGAGGAATTAACGTTGAAGAAGAAACTGAAAACGCATTTTCTATCTACCCAAATCCGGTTCAAGGTTCTTTCTTAATTCAAAGTTCTTCTTTAGTAAAGAGCCTATCTGTTTTAGACAATACAGGAAAGCGTATTTCTCTTCCAACTGTAGCATTGAATAACAACGTTCAAGTGAACACTGAATCACTTCCAGCTGGAATCTATCACGTGCAAGTTGTAACCGCGAAAGGCTCGACTACACAGCGTTTCGTGAAGTTGTAAGATTAATTAGAACTCAAAAACAAACCCTTTGTCGCGATACTGTTTATACAGTTTCGCGTCGAAGCGGTATAAGCTAGACGGACGGTGACGTACATTCTGTTGAGACTCGTCCAATCGTTTTAAGAATTTCAACCCGTTGATTTTCTTTCTGAAATTACCCTTATCGAATTCCCTTTGCAAAATCGTTTCGAAAATTGCTTGGAATTCGGTGAGGGTAAATTTTTCCGGAAGAACCTTACTCCAAAGAGGCTCAGCGACGATAATGTCTTTTAGTGCTCGGAAGCTCTCGTTCAATATTTCTTTGTGATCAAATGCCAGTTTGGGAATGCGCTTAATGCTGTGCCATTTGGTTTGCTTCGCCCACTTCGAAGGAAGAGGATTAATATCCATTAATTCTACCAAAGCAATATAGCCCACTGTGATAACGCGTCCCAACGGATGGCGATTGACCTTTCCGAAGGTGTGCACTTGTCTCATACTTACATCTGATAAAGAAGTAAGATCATTCAATACGCGCTGCGCTGAATCGTCAAGGTCTTCATACGGATATACCAAGTCACCCGGAAGTGCCCAATAATCTTGGAAAGGATCGGTCCCTCTTTGAATAAGCAAAACCTTCAGTTCTCTTTCGTGGTAACCAAAGATTACGCAGTCAACGGAGAATGCCGACTTGAAAAATTCGTCAATAGGAATTGAATACAAATCATCCTGCTCAATTCTTGTCTTCGATATATTCTTAGAAATAGCCATCCTTGAAAGTTTTAGCAAAAATAAATGAGATTTGGAAGGGCTTTTTGTAAAAAATACAATTTTCTGACATTTAAGATTAATTGAAGCCTCCCTGTTGAGATCCATTATCCAAGTTAAAATTATTTTATCATCCTTTTTGTAAAAGCGACAATTAGTCTATATTAGCGAAACCTAAAATCAAACATATGTTTAAAAAATTACTCGCTCTCTTCGTCATTTCTATAGGAATGATAAGCAGTACATTGGCATTTGACGTTACCTTTTCGGTAGACTTGAATGGCAGTGGACTAACAAACGCTTCTCTCAACGGTACATTTAACGGATGGTGTGGCTATTGCGCGCCGATGTCAGATGCTAACGCTGACGGTATTTGGGAAATTACACTTCCACTTGCTGCCGGAACGTATGAATATAAATTCACTGGTAATGCTGGTTCTAACTGGGAAAACCTAACTCAAGGTACTTCCTGTACCGTTACCAATAGTGGATTTACAAATCGCGCATTAACAGTTTCTGCTGATGCTACTTTACCTACCGTATGCTTCGCTTCATGCCTTGCATGTAACCAAGCTCCGGCTTCATACCCAATTACCTTGAGTGTTGACATGAACGGTGTTTCTGGTTTCAACACTCCAACCGTGAATGGCTCATTCGACGGATGGTGCGGTAACTGTAATCCAATGACAGATGCTAACGCAGATGGCATTTGGGAAGTAACCTTAAACCTTCAAGCAGGTAACTACGAATACAAATTCGCATATGACAACTGGGCTGGACAAGAAAACTTGACTTCTGGTTCAAGCTGCACAGTGACAAATTTCGGATTCACCAATCGTGCTCTTGCTGTAACTGGCGCTAACACTGTATCTACTGTATGTTGGGGAAGTTGCACTGCTTGCAATGTACTACCTGCTACATATGATGTTACATTTAAAGTAGATATGTCACAATATGGTGGAAATTACACCACTCCAGAAGTAAACGGAACGTTCAACAATTGGTGCGGAAACTGCAACGCCATGAGCGATGCAAACGGTGACGATATCTGGGAAGTAACGGTTAACCTACCTGCAGGAAATTACGAATACAAATTCGCTCACGATTCATGGACAGGACAAGAAAACCTAACTCCAGGTTCTTCTTGTACAATGACTACAGGTGCAAATACAAATCGTACTCTTAGCCTTTCAGCCAATACCACCTTAGATGTGGTATGTTGGGGAAGTTGCACAGCATGTTCCGTTAATACCACTCCAGGTTGTACTAACATGAACGCTGTTAACTACAATCCTGCTGCTGGAATCGATGACGGTACTTGTCTCTATGCAACTAACTTCAACGTTGACATGAACTGTACTGATCCTTTCACAAATGTGTACATCACAGGTCCATGGTGCGGATGGTGCGCTGCCGAGTCATATAACCTTCTTACAGATGCTAATGCAGATGGTATTTACAGCGTAACTGTAAACCTTGCTGCTGGAAACGTTGAGTACAAATACATGGTTGACAACTGGGCTTCTCAAGAAAACCTTGTAGACGATGTTCAAAACGGTGGCACTTGTGCACCTATCACCGATGGCGTGAACTTCGCAAACAGACAAATTGCAGTTGGTACAACAACCAACGACACATATGGAAAATGTTCTTCTTGTGGCGGTGTTAATCCAGATCCTTGCGATATCTTAACTGTTGCTTTCGACGATGCAGGTTCTTTATCTTCTTGGACTGCTTTAGCTGATGCTACTCTTCCAGAAGCAAGCATGTCTTGGGATGCTACAGGCGCATTGCGCATTAGCGGTTCAAACACTTCAACAGCTATCGGAAAAGCATACATCTTCCAATACTTAAACAACACCGTTAACTACAACGGAAACACAACCGTACAACTTGAATTCGACGTTAAATCTGTTGGAGCACTTGTTGGAACTGCTTTACACCTTCAAACTGAATTCCCAGGTGCTGGTACTACCAATACTTTTGACATTCAAAACGCTGGTATCAACGAAAACACTTGGACACACTACTCTTACACTTTCAATGGGGTAACAGCGGCGTCATTATTCCGCATGCATTTCAACATGGCTGCAGGCGCATTCCTTGGTGCAGGTGGTACTTTATTGGTTGACAACATCGAACTGAACTGCTTCACTCCTGTGACTATCACTGGTTGTACAGATCCTACAGCGTTGAACTATAACGCTGCTGCTACTGAAGACGATGGTTCTTGTACTTACCCAGTAACTTACAACGTAACATTCCAAGTAGACATGCAAAACGTAACCGGTTTCACTACTCCTGAAGTGAACGGTACATTCAACAACTGGTGTGGTGGCTGTGCTCCTATGACCGATGCAAACGGTGACAACATTTGGGAAGTTACTATCGCACTTTCTGCTGGTGCTTACGAATTCAAATACGCTTACGATTCATGGGCTGGACAAGAAAATCTTACTGAAGGAAGCTCTTGTACAACTACAAACTTCGGTTTCACTAATCGTGTATTGAACGTGAACGCAGATGCTACGCTTCCTGTTGTTTGTTGGGCTAGCTGCTCAAGCTGCGAGCAAGCTCCTGTTACATACAATGTAACTTTCCAAGTAGATATGCAAAACGTTAGCGGATTCACTACTCCTGAAATTAACGGTACATTCAACAACTGGTGCGGTGGATGTTTCACTATGACAGATGTTGACGGAGATAATATATGGGAAGGAACAACACAACTTGCTGCAGGTACATACGAATTCAAATATGCGTACGACGCTTGGGCTGGTTCTGAGCAGTTAACTGCTGGCGATGTTTGTACTGTAACTAACGGTGGATTCACAAACCGTTCTTTGGTTATCGCTAACGATATCGTACTTCCTGTTGTATGTTGGGCTAGCTGCGTAGATTGCGGAAGCGTTGCAACTCCTGTTGACGTTACATTCAAAGTAGACATGCAATACGAAACTGGTCTTGGATTTACTACTCCTGAAATTAACGGTACATTCAACAACTGGTGCGGTGGTTGTGCTCCAATGTCAGATGCAGATGGAGATAACGTTTGGGAAATCACTATTCCATTAACTCCTGGCACATACGAATACAAGTTCGCTTACGACAACTGGGCTGGACAAGAAGATATGGTTGAAGGTTCAACTTGTACGATTACAACAGGTGGATTCACAAACCGTGTTATCACTGTTATCGATGCTGAAACTCTTCCTGCTGTATGTTGGGAAAGCTGCACTTTGTGTCCTGATTTCGTAAACGAAAACTCAAGCACAATCTCTGTTTACCCGAACCCTTCAAACGGAAACATTCGTATCAATAGCAACATGGCTCTTCCATACAACATCGAAGTATTCGATCTATCAGGAAGAAAAGTTCAAGACATGAAAATGTTCCAAAACAATACTGATATCAATTTGGAAAACCTTGCAAAAGGTGCTTACCAAATCAGAGTTTCAAACAACTACAATAGCGTTCGCGAGACCGTTATTATCAAGTAATGAAAGCTAAACTTCTATTGTTCGTCTTTGCGTGTGGCTTCGGCCACGCGCAAGGGCAAACATGGAATCTCATCTGGTCCGATGAGTTCAATGGTACTACCATTGATAATTCCAAATGGACACACGAATTAGGAACAGGAAATTGGGGTTGGGGAAACAACGAACTTCAATATTACACAGCCAGCACCAACAACAGCTTCGCCAGTAACGGCGAACTTCATATCCTTGCCAAAGAGCAAGTCATTAACACCAGCAACTATTCTTCAGCACGTTTAATAACCAAGAACAAATTCTCTTTTCAATATGGAAAAGTAGAAGGTCGTTTGAAGGCACCTGCTGGACAAGGCTTATGGCCTGCGTTCTGGATGCTCGGACAAAATATCGATGACGTTAGCTGGCCACAATGCGGCGAGATTGACATTATGGAACACGTGAACAACAACGCCTACATTAACGGCACAGTTCACTACAACAACAACGGACATGTATACCAAGGCGGTCAGTATTACACCGACGTAGAAGAATACCACGTCTATTCAATCATTTGGAATCCATCCTCTATTCGTTTTTATGTAGATGGAAATATCTACTACACAAAAAACATTTTAAACAACGTAGCTGGAACCGAGGAATTTCACAACGAATTTTTCTTCATCCTGAACGTTGCAGTTGGTGGAAACTGGCCTGGAAGTCCAAATGCCAGCACAACCTTCCCCGCTGAAATGACCGTTGATTACATTCGCGTATACCAACAAAACACTGTTGGCGTTGAAGAAGAAACCACTCAAGAAATCAATTGCTATCCGAATCCGGCAAACAACGTATTCAACGTTGAGAACCCCTTTCTTTCTCCCACATTCACTTGTAAGATTTTCGCTTTAGACGGAAGACTTATTTACTCTGAATCTTCTCAAGATCGCACCACCCACATTCCTTGCTCCGACTGGACAAACGGGATGTACTTCGTGGAATGCACCAATCCACAGGGTCAATCGTTAAAAAAGCTTTTCTTAATTCAGGATTAGGAAGATACTTCATAAGATTCTTCGAAAGATGTTTCACAAGATACGTTGTAAGATTCTTCGAAAGATTTTACTCAGTAAAAGGCTTCTCCTTTGCGAAGCAATCTTTGATTTATCAATCTTTGTGTAACAATCTTTGTATCACAATCTTTGTATCACAATCTTTGTATCACAATCTTTGTATCTTAATCTTTGTATCTTAATCTTTGTATCTCAATCTTTGCCACGCAATCTTTGATTTATCAATCTTTGTATCACAATCTTTGTATTACAATCTTTGCCACGCAATCTTTGATTCATCAATCTTTGCGAAGCAATCTTGCTACCGCTTCCTCAATCTCCTTCGTGTGCTCCGTATAATGAACTCCTGTTCCTGGGCCATAAAAACCCGTCCATACCTTTTTCACTTTTCCATCTTTTCCAATTAAAATCAACGTTGGAAAAGACATTACGTGATTCAATTGTGCAAACACAATTGCAGCAGCTTTCTGGGGCGAATCAGCTCCACTACCGAGGTAAACAGGATATGGCAAGGCCATTTGCTTAGCTTGCGAATTAATGCGTGTAAACGCCACTTGTTTATCGGTTCCGCGTTCGAATGAAACAGGAATGACTTCCAACCCTTGTGTATGATACTTTTCATACATCGACTTTACAAATCGTGATTCGTCGGTGCAATTCGGACACCACGTTCCCATGATCTGAACCAAGGTAACTTTTCCCTTCCAATCCTTCTCACCGAACGAACGTTCGGTCTTAGCATCGGAATTCAATTTCAACTTCAAAACATCCTTCGGATTCTTCATCCACGTAAGCTCATCGGCTTTCCGCAATTCGAAAGTAGCATCTGCCTCACCTTTGAACTTCGCCGTATAATGCTTACCGCTCATGAATACGCCTTCAATCTTGTTGTCTATCAACTGAGCGGCTAAATAGAACAGGTGTGTTCCGTCAAATGCCGATAAGTAAAATCGATTGTTCTCAAAAGGTTCGCCCTGCAAGTAGCGATAGTCGCCCGTTTCAGTCAGCACTGTTCCATAAACAACAGACTCCTCGCGTATTGCAGCCATGTCCAAAATGGCAGGAACCGTATCATCTTCAAAAACAATTTTGTACTTCAAATGAACAGGTACATGAACCTTCGTATCGTACTCACGAATTTTGTTGTTCACGATTTGAAAGGGAATGCGGTAATCTCCCGTTCGCGTTGGATCTACCCACTCGCCGGTAAGAATTCCTTTTTCCTTTTTTCCTTCAAAATAAGTATTGAAAAGAGGAAGACTCGACTTGAAGGTCGAGTCTTTTCCCCATTTAATTTCAATTGGAATGCGCTCTACGCCATTCACGATTTCCCACTGAACATCGGACTTCAATTCAATGCGACAAGGGATGCTTTTATCTTCAACTTTAAACACAATCAGATGCGATTGTGAAAAAACACTCCCGCTGAAAGCAGCGAAAAACAAGAGCATCCAAGCCTTCATTATAAATCGAATTTAATTCCTTGTGCCAATGGCAACGAAGTAGAATAGTTAATGGTGTTGGTTTGTCTGCGCATGTAATTTCTCCACGCATCAGAGCCGCTCTCACGTCCACCACCCGTCTCTTTCTCTCCACCAAATGCACCACCAATCTCAGCACCGCTGGTTCCGATGTTCACGTTTGCAATTCCGCAGTCTGAACCTTCGCAGCTTAAGAAGCGCTCTGCTTCACGCATGTTGGTAGTCATGATTGCACTCGACAATCCTTGAACAACACCGTTTTGCATTGCAATAGCCTCGTCCAACTCTTTGTACTTCATGATGTATAAAATCGGAGCAAACGTTTCGTGTTGAACAATTTCCAAGCTGCTGTCTTTCACTTCAGCAATACATGGCTTCACGTAGCATCCGCTCTCATAGCCTTCGCCAGTCACAACGCCACCTTCAACAATGAAGTTCGCGCCTTCAGACTTCGCTTTTTCAATAGCTTTCAAATAGGTGTCAACAGCCATCGTATCGATCAACGGACCCACGTGGTTGTTTGAATCCAATGGATTTCCAATACGAATCTGTCCGTAAGCAGCAACCAACTTCTCTTTTACTTCGTTGTAAACACTTTCGTGAATAATTAAGCGACGAGTTGAAGTACAACGTTGTCCGGCAGTTCCAACTGCACCGAACACCGCACCAATGATGGTCATTTTCAAGTCTGCATTCTCTGTCACAATAATGGCGTTGTTTCCACCCAATTCCAACAATGACTTTCCGAAACGCTCTGCCACTTTCGCTCCAACAATGCGACCCATGCGGGTGCTTCCTGTTGCAGAAATCAATGGAATGCGATTATCTACAGTCATCATCTCTCCTACTTTCACATCGCCAGAAACGATGGCCGAAATTCCTTCAGGCAGGTGATTCTCGGCCGCGATTTCATTCCAAATATTTTGACAAGCAATCGCGCAAAGCGGTGCTTTCTCAGATCCTTTCCAAATACAAACATCTCCGCAAATCCAAGCCAATGCGCTGTTCCAAGCCCATACTGCAACTGGGAAGTTGAATGCTGAAATAATTCCAACAACACCAAGGGGATGCCATTGCTCATACATGCGGTGACCCGGACGCTCGCTGTGCATGGTTAAACCATAAAGCTGACGAGACAATCCAACTGCGAAATCACAGATGTCAATCATCTCTTGCACTTCACCCAAACCTTCTTGCAAGCTTTTTCCCATTTCATAACTCACCAACATGCCAAGCTCTTGCTTGTAATCGCGAAGGCGATTTCCAAACTGACGAACAATTTCGCCACGCTTTGGAGCAGGCATTAGGCGCCATGTCTTGTATGCTTCCAAGGCAGTAGTCACCACCTTCTCATAATCTTCTTTTGTTGTGGTTTGCACCTTCGCGATTTCTTCTCCATCTACTGGAGAATACGACGTGATTAAATCTCCGTTCGAGAAAAAGTTTTGTCCTGTGCTGGTTCCAAGATTTTCCGCTTGAATTCCCAATTTGATCAGAACATCTGACATATCCATAGAATTGCTCATTGATTCTTTTATTTTAGAATGCAAAGGTACAACGTCCAAATACATCAAAAGATGTTTTACCTTTGAAATATGCGGAAGCTCACCCTGATATTTATCTTGGGCCTATACAGCTTAATGTCTTTCGGTCTGGAAGCCAAGCTGCACTTCTGTT
>JBILTL010000148.1:0-4290 GCA_044371535.1 Flavobacteriales bacterium
TCATGTTTCCATTGGATCGAATGTTACGCTTTTACCTGTTACTGTTTGCGATCATGTTGTGATTGGTGCAGGTGCTGTGGTTACAAAAAATATTACTGAACCGGGAGTTTACGTTGGTAATCCCGCAAAAAAAATACGTTAATGCATATTCCGTTTGTAGATCTCAGAGCACAATACTTATCCATTCAATCAGAAATGGATCAAGCAATTTCAAATATTATTTCTAACACTTCATTCATTAGTGGCCCTGCTGCAGATGCTTTCGAAAAAAGCTTCAGTGACTTCATGGGAATGAAGCACACCATTGCATGTGCAAATGGAACCGACAGCTTGGAAATTCTACTTGTGGCCATGGGCATTGAGCCAGGCGACGAGGTAATTGTACCGGCAATCAGTTGGATAAGCACAGCAGAGGCTGTGACAACAGCAGGAGGAGTTCCCGTATTTGTAGATGTTGATGAGCATTTTCTCATTGATATTTCGAAAATAGAAGAGCGCATTACAAACCGCACCAAAGCAATCATTCCGGTGCACCTCTACGGAAACCCCGTTGACATGAATGCGCTAATGGCGATTGCGAACAAACACGGTCTACTCGTTCTAGAAGACTGCGCGCAATCGCATGCTGCGACCATAAACGGACAAAAAGCAGGAACCTTCGGACACGCCGCAAGTTTTAGTTTTTACCCCGGTAAAAACTTAGGTGCCTACGGCGACGCGGGCGGCATGGTCACCAACCACGACGACATCGCGAAAATCGCCCGAGCAATCGCGAACCACGGACAAGAAGGAAAACATAACCACACCCGCGAAGGAAGAAACTCGCGCATGGACGGCATTCAAGCAGCCGTTCTCAATACAAAACTTCCACACCTTGAAACCTGGACAGAAGGACGTAGAAAAAATGCGCAGTTGTATCATTCACTTCTGAATGAAAATGTCGTTAAACCCATCGAAAGAGAAGGTTTCCGTCACGTGTTTCATCTCTACGTCATTCAACACGAAGACCGCGACGGTCTTATGGCGAAATTGAAAGAAGCGCAAATCGACACTGCGGTCCACTACCCCGTTCCGTTGCCGTTGATGCCTTGCTACACTTCGCGCTTTCATCATACCGAAGCCGATTATCCGGTTGCAGCAAGACTTGCGAAAAGAATCCTTTCGCTGCCCATGTACTCCGAATTGACAGCCGAGCAAATTGCCTACGTAGCCGAGCATGTAAATGCCAACTACTAAAAAACATATCATACTCGTTAACTACGACTTCCCTCCGAACAAAGGAATTGGCGGAAGACGTTGGGGGAAATTAGCCAAAGAATTCGCGGAACAAGATTGCATAGTTCACGTCGTTAAAGCTGAAGCCATAAGCGATACAGACAAATCAGTGTGGAGCGAAGAGGTGAACAACAAGAACATTTTCGTTCACTCATTGCCTCGTGTTTACCCGAATATTCTTCTCACTCAACCCAAGAATTTTCTCGAAAAACTTCAATACCGTAAAGCGCTCAATTCCGTTAAAAAGAATTTCAAAGGCACTCCCTACGACATTAGTTTAGGCTGGGAAAACCTGCTCGTTCCTAAGCTGAATGAGCTCGCAAAAAAGTTTCCCATTGAATGGATCTTCGCTACCGGCGCGCCATGGGACATGCTCCGTGCTGTAGCTGAATGGAAAAAAGAACATCCTGAAATAAAATACTGGGCAGACTTTCGCGACCCTTGGCTCAATGCCCGCAACTACGGCATGCCTTTTTTAAGTCCCGAAAAAATGAAAGAAGAAGTGCAAAAAGCTTCGAGTGTAATTGAAATTGCCACGGTTCTTTCAGCGCCAGCAATGCAAATACTTGAGCACTTTTCGGCATTGAACTTAATTTCAAATAAGAATAAAAAATTCTTTCATCTCAAGCATTTTCATTCCGAACCGAAACTGACCGAACAATCATTCGGTTTTTCTTCCAGTGAAATAACCTTCGAATACGGCGGAGAAATTTATTTAGACACAGAGCCATTCTTAGAGCAGCTGGCTAAAGATCTGACCAAATTACGTGAATTCGATCCGGCACTTTATGAAAGGTTAAACATCAATTTCCATTCGACCAGCTTCGAAAAAATACAATCGATTTTCAAGTATCATCCTTGTGTTCGCATCTCCGATTCAATCGGAAAAAAAATTGAAGACAGAATAGCTCAAGCGCATTGGTGCATCATTTTGTTAGCCGATCACAACAAAGATTTCTTCAACACGAAATACTTCGAGTATCAAACATTGGGCACACCCTATTTGTACGTAGGAGCAAACGGGCAAGTGCTTCAAAGCATTGAAGAAGAAAACCGAGGAACGACTTGGGAGAACTACTTCCAATCGCTCATGAAAAACGACCCGTTGAATCCAAAAGAGTTCAACCAAGAAGCCAATGAAAGCAATTCGCTTTCACACCGGGTAAGTGAGATGTTAGCGCACATGAAATCTTTTCAATAATTCATGAAAATTCTGTTCTATTCTCCACACCCAACATTATACTTCGATGCTCCAACAGGCTACGGCAGTCACATGCGCGGAATGGTGAATGGATTCAGAGAAGAAGGACATACCGTTGAAATTTTAGTTCTTGGCAATACGCCGCAATCAATAGATTCGTCCAAGCAAACGAATTCTTTCAAATCAATTTTAAAGAAAGTGCTCCCAAAAACCCTTTGGCGCACCTTGAAAGAAATTCAACAAATTCGATTCGATAAACACGCAGCGAAAGAACTTATTCTAGCTGTTCAAAAATTCAATCCGGATGTCGTTTACGAACGTTCCGCATGGATGAGCAATGGCAGTGTTCAGGTGTTGAAGCAATTCAACATCAAACATATCGTTGAAATAAATGCTCCGTTCGAAGAAGAAGTAAAAGAATTTGAAAAAGCCTCTTCATTCATTTCCTTCCTAGGAAAAAAGAAATTGAAACAACTATTGCAATCGGCCAATCTCGTTGCACCCATCACGAGTTCACTTCAAAAACACATCGTGAAAAATTACGGTGTCCATCCAGAAAAATGCCTCGTAGTTCCCAACGCCATTGACAAAACAGAAATTCAAATCACGGATTCTCGCGTGGAAGAAATTCGAAAAACATTCGAGTTAACGCACAAAACTGTGATTGGATTTGTTGGGTCTATTTTCCCTTATCACGGCGTAGACCGTTTGATTAAAGCCGTTTCAAACTTGAATCATTCAGATGTCGCGCTTCTCATCGTTGGAGACGGATATCTCCTTCCTGAATTGAAAGAACAAGCTAAAAAACTTGGATTGGCCTCGCGCATTCATTTTACCGGATCGGTTCCCAAAGAAGACGTTTACAATTACATCGCAGCAATGGATGTGGTTACTCTTCCTAACACCGAATGGTATTGCTCTCCCGTGAAATTGTTTGAATACGGCGCGCTTGGAAAAGTCGTTTTGGCCGTCAACGAAGCTGGAGTAAGCGACGTCATGACAGAGACTGATGGAGTATTGTTTGAGAACAATGAGCATGATTTTCAAGAAGCATTAAGACTCACTACTTCCAATATAAATGACTTGAAAGAAAAGGCGCATGCCTTTCAACAAAGAATACTTTCGAACCACACGTGGAGCGCAAACGCAAGACAAATTCTTAATCAACTAAACGTTTTGAAATGAAAATTTGTCTACTCACCGATGGCATTACACCCTACGTCACTGGGGGAATGCAGCGCCATAGTTTCAATCTGTGCAATGAACTTTTGAAATCAGGACATGAAGTCACCTTGGTTCATTGTGTTTATGAAAAAGCAACTCTTCCAAAAAAAGAAGATGTCAAAAAGCTTTTTGAAGCATCTGAAAAGTTAACCGTATACGCTCTTCGCTTTCCCGTCTCTAGCGGAATGCCGGGACATTACATCAAAGAATCTTATCAGTATTCATTTGCCATCACTACCTTGCTTAAAGAACAATTTCCGTTGTTTGACTTGATTTACGTAAAAGGATTTAGCGGCTGGGATTTGTTGCAACAAAAGAAAAAAGGGAAAATTAAAACTGGTCCCATCTTGGTTAATTTCCATGGACTAGAAATGTTCCAAGATCCCGCATCATTCGGCGAAAGACTGAAATCATATTTACTGAAATCGCCTGTTAAATGGAATTTGAATCAAGCCGACTATTGCATTTCCTACGGAGGAAAAATCACTTCTCTTCTCAACCAAATTGGTATTCCATCTTCAAAGATTTTGGTTCTTCCAGGAGCTGTAAGTAATGACACACTCCTCGAAAAAAGAGCACTTCCCATTAAC
>JBILTL010000149.1:0-4269 GCA_044371535.1 Flavobacteriales bacterium
GACGACGTGCTTTTAGAAAAAACACTTGCTTCAGCGAAAGAAAATAATATCCTCTACACGAAAGCTGAAGTTGCTAAGCTCAAGTCGCAATGCTCTTTGCGATATAAAGCTCAAATTGCTCGCGCGTTGTTCGATGAAAACGCAATGATTCGCATTATGAATGCCGAAGATCCCGATTTGATGAGGGCTGTGGAGATTTCCAAAAACTACAACACTTATTTCTATCACCCGTAATGGAAACGCTTTCCAAACAGGAACGGCTCTACAAAAGGAAATCGATTGAGTCGTTGTATGCTCATGGAAAAAGCATAAAAACACCGGCCATCATTTGCCTATACCATCCTTCTGAAGAAGTTTCAGAGTTTCCTGTACAAGCACTATTCACCGCGCCTAAACGGCGTTTCGCGCGTGCACACGATAGAAATAGAATTAAGAGGTTGATTAAAGAGGTCTACCGAAAAGAAAAACAAGTTCTTTATGACCACCTCAACAACAAGGGCGAAAAATTATCGTTAGCCTTTATCTTTACGGGTAACCGCATTCCCGATTACGATTATGTGGACCAAAAAATTAAGTACCTTATTCGTCAACTTATTTCTGTTACAAAACAAGAGCCTTCGAAACATGAAAATACTTAAGCATTCTCTTCTTTTCGTTCTACTTTCTCTTTCTTCTATTCGTTCTTTCGCGCAACCGAATTCTTCTACAAACTATTTCGAAGTTGTAAAAAACCTTGAAATATTTACAGATGTTTTTCGTCAACTCGATCAACTCTATGTGGAAGAGGCAACTCCTGGAAACCTTGTGAACACTGCCTTAAGCGGTATGCTCGCTTCGCTTGATCCGTACACTGTTTACTATCCCGAATCACGCATTGAAGATGCGATGTATCTGCAAACAGGAATGTACGGAGGTGTGGGAGCAAGAGTCGATTTAATAAATGGAAGAAACACAGTCCTTGAAGTGTTTGAATCGTTTCCAGCTTATAAATCAGGACTACGCGCTGGAGATATTATTACACACATCGGAGGAAAATCAATTGATGGAATAGACCTTGACAACCTCGAAGACGGACTAACCGGAACCCCTGGAAGTGTTGTGAATCTTACTGTTCTTCAACTAGGAAAACCAACTGCAACAGAACTTGCTGTAACACGCGAAAGCATTAAAACTCCCGATGTTCCTCACTTCCAACTACTAGAAAATAATGTTGGATACATCAAGCTCGATGAATTCACGCAAACAGCTTCCGAAGATGTGAAAAACAGTTTCAATACGTTGAAGGGAAAGGGAATGACTAAACTCGTACTCGATCTTCGTGGAAACGGTGGTGGTTTATTGAACGAAGCGGTGAAGATTGTAAACTTCTTTGTTCCGAAGGGAACCGAGATTACACGTACTATGGGCAAAACAGAATCTTGGAAACAGATCTACGTTGGACAATACGAACCCCTCGATTTAACCATGCCTTTGGTTGTTCTTGTAGATGAAATGTCGGCTTCAGCTTCTGAAATTGTAAGCGGAAGTCTTCAAGATTTAGACCGCGCTGTTGTTGTAGGCGTTCCTTCATTTGGGAAGGGATTGGTTCAACAAACCTTGGATCTTTCGTACAACGCGAAAATGAAGGTGACTGTTGCTAAGTACTACACCCCTAGCGGAAGATGCATTCAAAAGCTCGATTACGGTAACAAAAAAGACGGGCACGCAACACAGATCGACACGACTAAAATCAGAACTTTCTACACCACGCACGGAAGACCTGTAAAAGACGGAAGTGGTATTTATCCAGACGTTCTTATTTCTGCTAGCGCTTCGAAAGAAATTCTTGCTCAACTTCAGAAAAACTTCGCTTATTTCCGCTTTGGTGTTGAGTTTAAAAAGACGCACGCTTCCATTGACTCAGCAGGGAGCTTCAAACTTTCACCTAACGAATACAACGAGTTTGTTCAGTATGCCAAGAAAAACGCGAAAGACTTTGTGCCTTCTTGGTTCGAACACATAGAAAAATTAGAGAAGGAATTAGCCAGTCAAACTGCTGTTAACGGTGCATTAAAAGACCAGCTGAACAATTTACAAAACGGAATTTCAAATGCATTAGAGAGCTCTTTAACGCAACTTCAAAGCGAAATAACACCTAAGCTTGAAGCTAAAATCGTAGAAATGTATTACTTCCGTTCAGCTGCTATTAAACAGTCGTTAACCAACGATCCGTTAATTAAGGCTTCTCAAGAAGTTTTTCAAAAGAGCTATTCAACTATTCTTGCTGGACCAGCAGGCACTGAAAAAAAATAAACCGTGCTGAAATTTTTCAGTCTTCCTAAAACACAAGTTGCGGCTCTCGCCCTTTGGGCCTTTATGCTGCCGCTTTGGAACGTGGGAATGTCTGTGGCTATGTTCTTTCTGTTGTTCGTTGCGATAATCACTTCCATTCAAAACAAAAAATTCGTTTTACTTCCTGTATTACGAAACCCTGTTTATTTGAGTTTACTCCTCGTTTGGACGCTGCTCGCCTCAGGACTTTTCCGTGGTGGTGAAAATTCACTGGTGTTGAAGGAAATAAAAACACTTCTCCCCTTGATTCTTGCTCCCCTGTTTCTGCAAAATCTTTCTCCACTCTCAAAAAAAGATGAATCAGTTATTTGGAGGGTATTCTTCGCTTCAGTTGGTCTCTCTGCACTCATTTGTGTTGTCTACGCAATTGTCAAATACCCGCTTTCTGAGCCTCGAAGCGCTTCTTTGTTTATCTCACACATCCGGTTCAGTTTAATGGCCGTATTGGCGCTTATTGGCGCTTGGAGAATGCCTGGTATTCTTCCTTCATACTTGAAACTTTCGCTAACAGCGGTGGTCTGTGCATTTTTCTTTTTTGTTGGAACACTCACCGGATGGGGATTATTACTCGCCTTGATTGTTATTCTATTTGCCTTAAAATCGAAGCGCAACAAACTCATTGTTGCTGGAACAACACTCACCCTTGCTTCAACCCTACTATTTTTTCTTTCGAAAAACAACGAAACAACGAACTTCCAGCCTGAACAAATTCAATCTGCTCGTGGAGAAAAATACATTCACCAGTCATCCAATTTTCAAACTGAAAATGGAAATCGTATTTTCATAAACATTGCTCCACTTGAGCTAGAAAGCGCATGGGTCGCACGAACGAATAGACCCCTGCTTCAGAAAGATGGAAGAGGACAGCTTGTTCAAACTACACTTATTCGCTATTTAGCGAGCAAGGGATTACCGAAAGACGCCGAGGGCATTGATCAATTATCAGATGCCGATATTTCCAATATTCTAGCTGGAAATACCAACTGCAACGAACCGCAATGGAACGCATTAGAAAAGCGATGGCACCAAATTGTTTTCGAATATCAAACTTTTCAAAGTGGCGAAAATCCAAGTGGACATTCCATCTTCCAACGTATAGAATATTATAAAGCCGCGAAATTTATTATTGAAAGAAATTTCTTTTTCGGGGTAGGACAAGGAAACGTGAAATCCGCATACAGCGAGGCTTACAAACAAACCTCTCCAAACCTCGACGAGAAGGTGCAACACGCTGTGCACAACCAATTCTTGTCGTATTGGATAGCCGCTGGTCTTGCTGCAATTTTATGCTTTCTTCTGTATTTCTATTTCATGTGGAAACACACAAGAAAAAACGAAATTGCTTTAGCTTTTGTCATACTCGCAATGCTGTCTTGCCTCACGGAAGACACCCTTACAACGCAGCCAGGGGTGGCTTTCTTCGCGTTTTTTAGCACATTCTTTTTCTTCCTTCCGAGAAAAGAAAATTAGTTCTTCATCTTTAACCTTTCTGGTTGATTGGCTATTTCCCACGCGGTAGAAAATACCAGTTGCGCTATGCTGCACATCTTGTCGTAAAGAATCTTTTCAGGGTCATCGCCCGGCTTGTGGTAATCTTCATGCACACCACTGAAATAGAAGATGACAGGAATATTGTTCTTTGCGAAATTGTAATGGTCTGAACGGTAGTAAAATTGATTCGGATCATCTTCCGAATTAAAAGTGTAGTCCAACGCTAGATTAGATGTTTGCTTGTTTACCTTTTCAGAAATGTTATGAAGGTCCATACTCAAACGATCACTTCCAATCAAATAAACATATTTCTCATTGTCTTTGTGCGCCTCGTCTACGCGGCCAATCATGTCAATATTCAAGTCACAAACCGTATTTGAAAGCGGATAAACCGGATGTCTTGTGTAGTAATCACTTCCAAACAATCCTTTCTCCTCTACACTTAAG
>JBILTL010000150.1:0-4248 GCA_044371535.1 Flavobacteriales bacterium
GGCATCTGTCTTCGCCCAGAAATACTCGGGGTCGAACGGAGTGAGTTGTCCAGTAGCATCAGGCGTCATTTGCTTTGCCTTCTTCAAATACAAATTCAATGAAGTGATATTGCCTGCATTGTTCTTAACACGCATTACAAAGGTCGGTGCAATGTTCTTAATTGAATCTTGCGCTTCAGGCTTCAGCATGGTATTGTATGATTCTAGGTGCACTTTGTGCATACGCTTGAAGAAGTCAAAAGCACGAGCTGTGTCTAGTTGAGCGAAAGGGGTAAGCACACCATTCAAGTATCGCTCGAATTTCAATTTATTATTTCCTAAGTATGTCAATTTGAAACTGCTTCCAGGGTCTGTCATGTGCAGCACTTCTACTTCAGCAATATCGTTATTCGGGTAACTGAATACTTCGGTACTTCTCCATTCCATTTCTTCAATGAAGAAACGAGGGTTCAGAAATCCTGTGAATCCTTCAATGTGTGTAATATATGGTTCTTCGCTTCTTCCGTCTTCCGGTGTTTCCAAAAGCATAATGGTGCCCATGTGATCTTGGGTGTTTGGTCCAACGAAGTAAGTTTTCAAAAGCTCGTTATTCTTTCCGTAAATCTTCACCTCTTTTCCTGAGGTAGACATAACACTCATCATGTTATCGCGCATCTTGGTTGGCACGTTCCCTCTCACGCGAATGTCATGAAAGCACTCAAGCAAAAGTTTGATTACATCTTTTCGCGCGTTGTACTTTTTGTTGATGGTCCAGTCTGTTGATCCCGATTTACGCTCCAGTAATGCTACGTTTCCATTTCTATCTTGAATGGTAATCTTCGATACAGAAGCAGTGTCTTCAATAGCGAACTGCATAAAAGGATTGTCTCCCGTTGAACTTTTTTTACTCAGCTTCGGGTACAGAAATACAGCTGTTCCGGCAAGAAGTAAAAATAAAACAAGGAGAATGATGTTCTTTTTTTTCATATTAGTTCTGCTTGGTCCAGCGCTTCTTTCTTGAATAAACAACTGCTGTTCCGAAGATCGCTAAAACGAAAAGGGGAGAAGCTGTATTTAACGTTTTCCAATAATTCTTTTCGGTTGAAATTTTATCCTTGTCCAACTTACGCACTTGAATATTTCGAGAGCGAACATCAATCAAACTAGCATCATCGAGCAGATAGTTAACGCAGTTCAGAAGTAGGTCTTTGTTGTCATAGACTACTCTTTTGAATTGTTTGCTGTAACCCAAAGGAAGAGGATATTGCTTGCCATTTTCAACTTGCACTTCATTGTAGGCAATGTCAGAATCGGCAATGACAATCATTCGCGTCGATTCACTCGAACTTCGATATGCAATCTCAGGAGATTTTCTTACACTGTCTGGCAAGTAGTCATTGAAAGCAGAAGGGAAATTCCCTTCCAACAAGATTCCCATAACTTGATTGGGTTTGTTGTTCGCTTTGAAATAATCACCCGTCTCACGCAAAAGTTCGAGGTCAATTCGAACAGGCGCTTTGAATTCTTTTGCCAAATCAGAAGAGAAAAGGAAGGGGATTTTTTTTATGTTTTTATTTTGATTCACCGTATCAATGGAACCAGCAAACTCCGTGAAGATTGGATCTAGATTCGCGGCAATCGGATGCGAGTGTTTTTCAGAAGTGAGAATAGGAGCGAAGTAATTGCTCTTCTCTACATAACTTCTCTGGTTGCCCATAGGCCCGTTATCGAGAATGATGGGCGCTCCCTGAAAGTCAACAACCATGTTTCTATTCAATCGAACACCATATTCATAAAGCATTTCGTACAATCCATTTTCATTAGCTACAGCCATGGCCAATCCTCCGGTTTTAATGCTATCCAAATCCATGTGCAAAGCATCAAGCAGCCAAAGCACTTTTCCACCATTCATAATGAATTGGTCAATAAGAAAACGATCTTTATCTGGAACAACAGTATCTGGTCCGGCAACAATAAGCATGTCGAAAGCATTGGAGCGATACTGCAATTCAGGAAGCTTGTCACTTAAGGCATTCAACTTTCCACCGATGGTAACTGGCTTCACGTTGTAATTGTCTTTCAACGTGTACAACAAATCGGCAAGGTGAATACGGTCTATTTCTTTGTGTCCTTCAAGCACTCCGATTAACGGTTTGCGGTCGCGAAGAATTCTTCTGAAACTGCTCGCTAATTCGTATTCCAAATTGTTTACAGAGAAGTTTACCATTTCAGGATCCGACAATGGCATTTCGCTGCGCATGAATTGAACAGGATATTCCTTGCCTTTGTATTCAACAATAGCGCCTGGCCAAATAATCTTGTTTACCTCAGCACCGTCTTTTTCATAGGTGATGTTTGAAAATTTCAAGCCCTTCTCATCGAGCGCAGCAAAGATTTCTTGACGCTTCTTGTCGTCGGCTTCTTCATACGGATCAATGAATTCATATTCGATCAAACCGTCGCTTAAGTTGTTGAACTCTGCCAGTCGCTCTTCCACGGCTTGTTCCAAACGTTTGTAGTCTGCGGGAAATTCACCATGCAAATACACACGAACATAAACGGGCTCCTCTAAACTTTCCAACATCGCTAATGATGTTTTTGAAAGTGAATTTCTTTTTTCAGCAGTAATATCTAATTTGAAAAAGACCACTGAGGAAAGCAGCGCAATAGCGCACAGAATACCCACAGTTAGAAAAAATTGAACAAGGTCGGAATTGCGTTTCTTCATCTATGCAAAAATGCAATGCTTTCCGCGAAAAACGAAACTAATTTCAGGAATTGTTAACATGCCCAAGGCTCCTCATCGATGTCTTTCCCAAATTGAAAATAGCATCGAGAATAGACAAGTCTTTTTCAAACGGAAATCGATCGGAGAATACTTGTGGATAACTCCTCAACTCAACCGGTCTTGTTCCGCGCTGCTTCCATCTTTCAACTTCTAATTCTTTCACGAAGTGAATCTTTGGCTCCGCCAATCTTTCGTTCAGAATCTTTGGCTCCGCCAATCTTTCGTTCAGAATCTTTGGCTCCGCCAATCTTTCGTTCAGAATCTTTGGCTCCGCCAATCTTTCGTTCAGAATCTTTGGCTCCGCCAATCTTTCCTCCGGAATCTTTGATTCAATCAATCTTTCCGCCGGAATTGTGGGAAACCATTTCAAGCTCCATTCATGCGCCTTCGAATTGAAATCAAAAAGAAACTTTTCTTCCTTCAAAAAAAGTTCTTCCAATTCGTGTTCAACGAAATCGTACATGGCGGAATTGCCATAAGCACTGCGAATGGCTTGCAATGTTTTCTTGCCGTTGTATTCTGGGCTGATGCGAATGTCTCTGAGCAATTTTCGTTCTCCTCCTGTTGATTCAACAGGAATCGTTAAGGTCTGAACACCATTACCCGTGAGTATGTCGAATCGATTGCGATAGGTTTGCTTTTGAAAATACCCGTCTATCTCCAAGTGGAAATTTTCGTTGGCAAACAATACATACCAGCTCACAGGAGCGAAGCAACAGAGCGGAAGCGCGTTCATTGAAGTTCTTAGTCTACCAATCGGAAGATACGTTCCCAACGCACCGTGTTGCTTCCGTGATAGTCCATGTTTTCTTTCGAGAACCAGGTGAATACAGCTTTACCAACAATATGATCTTCCGGAACAAAACCCCAGAAGCGGCTGTCAGCACTGTGATGGCGATTGTCTCCCATCATGAAGTAATAGTTCTGCTTGAATGTGTAAGTTGCAGCTTCTTGTCCGTTAATGAAAATCTTTCCATCTTTTTCTTGAATCGAATTTCCCTCATAGGCACCAATCACGCGGCCATAGCGAACGAATGCATCGTGCGACATTTCGATAGTCATACCTTCGGCTGGAATGGCCATTGGACCGAATCGATCGCTAGTCCATTCGCTGAACGGATAATCTGCAGAGTTCGGATAAATTGAAAGAGAGTGGTCAGAGGTAGTATCTTGAAATTGAACGACACTTGTGAAATCACTGGTCATTCCACGCATCTTGTTTGCTTCTTCTGTGGTTAAAGGAACAAGAAACTCAGTGCCCTCTTGATTTATTTGTTGAATTTCACTTCCTAGTTTTCCAAATTCCCGTTGAAGTTTAGAAATTGAAGCGGAAGGTATAGTGATGTGATAATTCCACATCATTCCAGGCTTATTCTCAATAGCAGAACCATTAATATAAACTTGTCCGTCGCGAACTTCAAGAGTTTCCCAAGGAAGACCAATGCAACGCTTGATGTACATTTCTTTTTTGTCAAGTGGAC
>JBILTL010000151.1:0-4155 GCA_044371535.1 Flavobacteriales bacterium
CTATGATAGCAGACGGATGCAGCGAAGTTGTTGAAGTAGGTCCTGGCAAAGTATTGCAAGGTTTGTTCAGAAAAGTAAGTCGCGATTTGCCTTTGAGCAGCGGCGCTATTTCAGAATAGAAGAAGTTATTTCTTCCAACCAAAATGTTCTTCGGCCATTTGTAGAATATCTCCACCAATAGCCAAACATGCGGTTGCCGCAGGAGAAGGGGCATTCAGAACATGAATGCTCCTTTTTGTATATTCAATTCTGAAGTCGTCGCGCGTGTCTCCGTCTTCACGAAGCAACAAAGCTCGCACCCCTGCTCTACCCGGTTCAATGTCTTCCATGGTTAAAGATGGAAGTAAACGCTGAAGGGTTTTCAAGAATAATTTTTTACTGAATGCTCTTCTGTATTCATCGATTCCAAATTTCATATTGGAAAAGAAAAGCTTCCAAGTTCCTTTGTAGGTCAACGCATCCCACGTATCGCGCAAGCTGAAATCTGTTTTCCCATAACCTTCTCGCTTGAATGTGAACACAGCATTTGGTCCGCACTCTACGGAACCATCTACCATACGCGTGAAATGCACGCCCAAGAATGGAAAGTCTGGATTCGGAACTGGATAAATAAGGTTTTTAACTTTGTGCTTAGCGTTTTCAGTCAACTCGTAATAATCGCCACGGAATCCAACGACTTGCTCTTTCAACGCAACACCGTCTTTTCTTGCCAATCGATCGGCTTGAAGACCACCGCAAACAATTAAGTGAGCAGCTTCGTATTTCGATTTGTTTGTTATAACAATTGTTGAATTTTCCAAATGCTCAAACTTCAATGCCTCTTCTGAAGTATGAACTTCAGACAGAGAATTGGCCTTCAATGCTAATTCTGCTAATTTGTTTGTCGTACCGCGAAAATCTATGATCCCGGTGCAACCGATGAATAAGCCGTCAATTCCGGTGCAATGCGGTTCAATCTGACGAATTTCTTCCGGTGTAACTCGACGCATGTCTTCAATACCATTCTCTACACCGTGTTGTTCGATTTTATTCAGGAAAGGCAATTCAGATTCATCAACGGCAACAATCAACTTTCCGCAAACATCATGATTAATGTTATGCTCCTTTGCGAAAGCAACGAGCTCTCTTCTTCCGTTCACGCAATTGATTGCCTTCTTTGAGCCTGGCTTGTAATAAATACCAGAGTGAATTACTCCACTGTTGTTTCCTGTTTGGTGATCGGCTAGACCGCTTTCCTTTTCCAACAATAAAATCTTCTTGTTCGGGTAAGCCATTTGTATTTTATACATGGTGGCTGCACCAACAATTCCTCCACCTACAATAATCACATCGAATGAATTCTTCACGGCTCTTTAGATTTGGTTGCAAAAATAAACCTCGGAACTAGCCGAGGTTTAAAAATTCTTCAATAAATAAGGAATTATTTCTCTCCTGCTTTTTTGCAGCAGTCTTTCTTCTCCCCTTCTTTGCATCCCTCTTTTTGCTCGCCTTTTGTAGCAGCATCTTTAGAGCAACACTCTTTTCCTTTCTTCTTTCCTTTTTTAGCGTCAGCTGCTGCGCTTTTGCTGCAACATTCTGATTTGCCTTCAGCTTTAGTAGCTGAACACTCTTTCTTTTCAGCGCTTTGAGTGGCGGCAGACTTGCTGCAACACTCTTTAGACTTTGTGCACTCCGTTTTCTTTTCTGAAGTGGTTGTAGTATTTTCTACTTGAGCAGAAGCTACTCCTGCGAAGAAGATAGACATTGCTACGAATGCGATTATTTTTTTCATTTTGCTTATAATTTGAATCAAATATAGTGAAGGCGTGAATTAACGCAATAGAAAATAATAAAAGTCTTATTTTCGTTGCTGAAACATGATTAAACTTCACCCCAAACAATCGAACACCTGGACTTCGTCTATCATCATAGGCGTTTTAGGCTATGCCTTTGTTATGCTGTTTGGGTATTTCATTAGCTCCTCCCCCGACAAACTCATTGTGAAACCCATTGTTCCTGTGGTTCAAGAGATGGAAGTTGAGTTGGAAGAGACACCTGCAGAGCAAGGCGGTGGTGAAGATGCGGGCAATTCAAAAATGAGCGAAGCTGTGCGCAACCTCATTGCGTCGAGTGAATCGGCGCGTGTAGATGACGAAGTGAATTACACAGGAAATGAAAATCGCAATGGAAATGCAGGTGCTCAAGGTGCACAAAGCGCCGCGAATTATGAGAAGCAAATGCGCGATCTGTTAATGACCCATCACACCGATCATTCAGCAGGAACGGCAACAAGTCCAGACCGCACCAATTCCAACAATAACAACAACGCCACCGAGCAAGGAGGAAACACCAGTTATTCCGGGCCTGTTACAGCGACTTTTACGCTAACGGGAAGAAGCATTAAGCAGGCGCCTAAGCCCACCTACAAATGCAAAGGTTCAGGAACGGTTGTTATTAATATAACCGTTGATGAATGGGGAAAAGTGGTGAGCGCCAAGATTGACGAAGCGCGTTCTTCAAAGGACGGTTGTTTGTCTTCTGAATCTGTTGCTTATGCGCAGCGTTGGTTGTTCAGCAGTGGCGGGAGTAAAGCCCAATCGGGAACTATTTCCTTTACCTTCAGCGCGCAGTAGCCACGTAGTCTTTCAGGTATTCGAAATGAGGAGTTAATTCTCCTTGCGTTGTGGTCTCAGTTCCCTTCCATAAAATTCCATCTGCATCGAAATTCAACAAAGCCGGAAGAATACTTTTCATGATTTCGTTTCCGAAATCTTCACTCGCATCTTTTGGAAGTTCACACGGAAGATTGTCAATAGACATAACTGCCACGGCATTTTCATTTCGAAAATCAATTTCATTTCCAGTAGCAGGATCGTAGCCAAAAACAGAATCACTCACCTTACTGGCTTTTATAGTACACGCAATTGGACCGTTCAAATCGCACGACACATCTGCAACCACTTTGCAACGGGTGTGTTTTTGGAAGAACGACTGATCTAAAAGAATCGGATTCTTCGCATTCCACAGATGACAAGCGAAGTAGATATCGGCATGCTGCACATATTCTCCTAAAGCGCTTGTATACAAATTTGGATTTGCGTAAAAATCTGATTTATTGAAAGGTGTTCCATCGATGCGCTTGTACATCTCGGGAGTGTCTATGTGTGTGTAGACTCCGCCCTCCGAAGGGTTATCTAAAAACTCTTGAGGAGAAACGCGTTTAAGGTTAATGATGTCCATCATTTCTTGCGCGCCATTCCCTACTCTACCCCAGCCGGTAAGAACCGCTCGAACGTTTGTGAGGTCAGCACTTTTCAAGATGGCGTCGAACTCTTCTCTTCCACTTAAAGTAATAGGAGAAGGAATATTGAAGCGATTGTGTTTCAGTCCGAACGTGCGAACACCTTCATACACGCCAACAATACCGGCGTATCTACCGAAGCCGATGATTCGTTTTCCGTCTGCACCTTTCAACGCTTCGTAGTCTATTAAAGAAATTTTCTTATCGAGAATGGTTGCTAGAAGCTTCGCATTGTAGGGTTGTTTCTTCAATGTGTGAGAGAAGAAGAAATATCTTTTGTTCGGAATAAGTGCATCTGCAGGAACTTCCTTCACTCCGAAAAGCACATCGCAGTGCGAGACATCGTTTGAAACGGTAAGACCTTGTTGAATATATTCTTCATCTTTGAAGCAGCGATGCGGGCTGGATTCTACGGTAATTTCAACGAGTGGATTTTGCTCTAAGATCTGCTTGCATTGCGCTGGCGTCAGTGGCACTCTGAAATCGGGTGGTGATTTCCTTTCTTGAATAATACCAATTTTAATTTTCGTCATTGAATTGAAAATGGGTTTGCGAAGATAAGTTGCAACTTCCTTGCAATCGCCTTTGAAATAGACTAATTTTGCAGTGCAATTCATTGCTTAAGTTTAGGGCCCGACCTTGGATTTGACAGCAAGAAGAAGCAATTTGTAAGCATGCAGAGCGCTTGGTATTCTCGCTCTTTAATCTCGGGGTATCAGTCATAACTGACAACAATTCATACGCACTTGCTGCCTAATCACTGTATGTGATTACGCTTAATCTAGCTCAAGGAGTTAGACAAGTAAGTCTCGCCAACGACCCCGCTCCTGGTAGTTGGTAATGAGGCTTCGCCGAAGGGAGATCGCCAAAGACAA
>JBILTL010000046.1:0-14239 GCA_044371535.1 Flavobacteriales bacterium
CTTTTCGCTATTGTAAGCTGCATTAATCATAGGCTCGTGTCCCATCATATCTCCAACAAAAAACAAGGTAATGTCTTTTGAGGTGGTATCCTCTACAATTAAGGCAGTTTTGGTTGGCTCTTGCTCTAGATGCTTTTCACTAGACGAATAGATTCCATAAAAAAAAGACAATAAAATAAATAAAGAAATTCCTCCGGTTTTAAGCATAGAATGAGTTGTTTTCATAAAGCAAATATAACGAATGAAGATTATCTTCGCTCCCCCATGAATCATAGCAGTCAACTCGCAACACAAGCGCAAAGCACCGTTCGGTACAGTATCGTTGTGAATTTCATTTTATCTATCGTGAAATTCGCAGCAGGTATTCTTGGAAACAGCTTTGCTTTGATTGCCGATGCCGCTGAAAGTTGGGTCGATTTTGCTTCATCTTTTTTGGTTTGGCTCGGACTCAAAACTGCTGCACTTCCTCCAGATAAAAACCATCCTTATGGACATGGAAAAGCAGAACCGCTTTCTGCTATGTTCGTCGCGGTGCTTATGTTTAGTGTTGCCTGCTTCATTGTCTATGAGGCTATTCAACACATCATGACTCCGCATGACTCGCCGCATTCGTGGACCGTTATCGTAGTCATCGTTGTCCTAATAACCAAAGAGATTTTATATCGCTTCATGAAGCGAAACGCCAAGAAATTCAAGAGCAACGCTCTTGCTGCCGAAGCGACTCATCAGCGCACTGACTCCATTACTTCGTTGGCAGCCTTGGTGGGAATTGTTATTTCATTGGTAGCTGGAAATGGCTACGCTGCCGCTGACGATTGGGCTTCCTTGCTTGCAGCCTACTTCATTTTGCAGCAAGCTTTCAAGGTAGGAAAGACAGCCATTTCAGAATTAATGGACGAAGCTCAGCCGGAAGAGATTGTTAATGAAATTCGAAACACAGCATTGGATGTTGACGGTGTTATTAAGATTAATGCGTGTTTCGTAAGAAAAATGGGATTCGAATGGTTCGTTGACATTCACATCGGCCTCAATGGAAACCAAAGTGTTTATGAAGGACATGCCATTGCGCACGTGGTGGTAGACAAGATCAAAGAAAAGTTTCCGCAAGTTTATGATGTGCTAACGCACATAGAGCCTCACGAAGACAGCGATCCAATGAGTTGATCAGTGGTTAACGCTTGCTGATCTCCGGTTGTCATATTACGCATTTGCCAAAGACCAGATTTCACCTCATCTTCACCAACGACAACCACAAAAGGAATTTTATTATCGTCGGCGTATTTAAATTGCTTCTTCAACTTAGCTTCTTCCGGATACATCTCACATGAAATACCTGCGTTGCGAATTTGCTTCAGCAAATGGAACGCAGCTGATGTGGTTTCACCACCGAATTGCACCAAAAGGACTTTCGTTCCTGAGGTTGCTGATTCTGGAAATAAATTCAATTCCGAAAGGACTTCAAAAATGCGGTCGGCACCAAAAGAGATTCCAACTCCGGAAACGCCCTTCCAACCGAATATTCCAGTTAAATCATCGTAGCGTCCACCTCCGCATATACTTCCCATTTGAATTCCCTTTGCCTTTACTTCGAAGATTGCTCCGGTGTAATAGTTCAATCCACGAGCAAGAGATACATCGAAGATTAATTCTCCCTTGTCCATTCCCGACTTCTGAACTTCATTCCACACAAAGGTTAACTCTTCAATTCCTTTTAATCCTGTTTCGGAATTTCCTAAAACAGATTTCAAGAAATTCATCTTATCGTTAAAGTCTGAAAGTCCATTTAATGTCTTGAACGTTTGGAACGTCTCTTCAGGAATTCCCATTTCACTCAATTCCTTCTGAACGGCTTCCTCTCCTATTTTATCCCATTTGTCCAAAACAACAGTCAATCCCATGAACTTATCTGCCACACCGGTCGCTTCAGCTATTCCAGCTAAAATCTTACGGTTGTTAATGACAATTGAAAAACCAGGGAGGTTCAAGTTGGAAAGAACTTCATCGAATAGCTGAACCAATTCCACTTCCACCCAAAGACTGTCTGTGCCTACCACGTCGGCATCGCACTGATAGAACTCTCTGAATCGGCCGCGTTGCGGGCGGTCTGCGCGCCACACCGGCTGAATTTGATATCTGCGAAAAGGAAGAACTACTGAATTTCTGTTCATGGCCACAAAACGCGCAAAAGGAACAGTCAAATCATAGCGCAAAGCGCGATCACAAATTTCAAAAGATAATTTTCGGGAGTCTGAAAGCTTTTCAAAAGCAACGTCTTTCAAAAAATCGCCGTTGTTCAGAATTTTGAAAATAAGCTGGTCCCCCTCTTCACCGTACTTTCCTGTTAATGTGGAAAGGTTTTCCATGGAAGGAGTTTCCAACGGTTGGAAGCCGTACTTCTCGAATGCAGCGCGTATTACGCCAAACAAATAGTTTCGTCTGCGCATAACATCTGGCGCAAAATCACGTGTTCCTTTCGGTATTCCAATGGGTGTGCTCATAATTCAGAATGCAAAGTAAAGACTTGAAAGCCGTTGGGCAATAATTTTCTTTAATAAGAGTTCGGAATGTCGAAATACAACTGACTATCTTTGTTGCAATGAATGGAAAACTACTTCTGGTATTAATTACCGTGCTTTTTCTCGGTTTGGGCTCAGCGAATGCGCAGCTTCCTCCCAAGGTAGTGCAAGTGTCGGGTGTTGTATTAATCAGTGACTCTTTGTTTCCTGCTGGATTTGTTGCAATTTATCGAGCAAAAGACAGACGCGGCACCTATTCAGGTCGCGACGGATATTTCACTTTACCGGTAATGGTTGGCGATACGCTATTCTTTACTTGTACAGGATTGAAGGATTCGTATTTCGTAATACCGGCAGATGCTACAGAAAACCAACTTTCGATGGTTCAAGTGATGAATATGGAAAGTTATATGCTTCCTACAGCATACATTCTTCCCTACCCTTCTAAAACTAGATTAAGAGCCGAAATTCTTTCACTCGATTTACCTGGAGACGAATACGTTTCATTTCATCGAGAAGGAAATGACATTGTGAATTACGACGGCATGTTAGATTTTAGTGCGCAATCTTATCGATCTGCTTCTTCGCAAATTCAAAACAGATATACCAACGGATTTTATTCGGGAGGAAATTTGTTGAGCAGAGATGCTTGGGGAAAATTTATGCGTTCGTTGAAAAGTGGTGAACTAGACTCGCAACAGTAAGAGACATGCGGAAAGGTATTTTCATTCTTCTTCTTTCTCTCCTTTCCTCAATTGGATTTTCTCAATCCGCAATTTTAAAAGGTATTATAAAAAACAGTTCGGGCGAATCAGTTCCTGGAGTGATCATCACCTGTAAAGAATTTCCGAACGTTGGAACTTCTTCAGACAATCGCGGGAATTTCTCGTTGCAACTAAAATCTGAAACCACATTAACCATTCTCTTCAAAGGCCTAGGCGACGAGCCCGTTCAGAATATTTTCTACTTAGAGAATGGCGCTGTAAAAGAAGTTGAAGTGTTATTGGATAATTCATTGACAACAACCACTTTCGAAATTTTCGATAAAGGAAAACGCGAAGGCGGCTTTCGTGAAATTGACATAAAGCTTCCAACTAAACTTCCTGTCATGAATCAAGGCATTGAAGGATACCTCATTCAAGCTGCGGTGAACATGCCTTCGGAATTGAGCTCGAGCTATAGCGTTCGCGGAGGTAGTTTCGATGAGAACTTGGTTTATGTGAACGACATTCAAGTTTATCGCCCTTTCTTGGTTAGAAGCGGACAACAAGAAGGAATGAGCTTCCCGAATCCAGATATGGTGAGTTCCATTAACTTTTCTGCTGGTGGATTCCAAGCGAAGTTCGGAGATAAGATGTCTTCTGTGTTAGACATTCAATATGCTAGACCTGATAGTTTAAGTGGAAATTTTCAAGCTGGATTTTTAGGAACGCAATTGCAATTGGGTGGTTGCAATAAAAAAGGAACCTTCACACATAACTCTGGATTCCGATACAAGAACTACGCTTATGCTTTGAATTCTCTTGATGTTGCCGGAGATTACAAGCCTCGCTTCAATGATTTTCAAACGTATTTAACCTACCGACCAAAGACCAAATACGGGCCGTGGGAATTCAGTTTCTTGGGAAACTATTCGAGTAACCGATACAATTTCATTCCACAAACAAGACAAACCGATGTGGGAAGCATTAACGAAGCTCTGCGTTTGACTGTTTATTTTGAAGGTCAAGAAATTTCGAAGTACGACACCTATTTCGGTGCGTTTTCAACCCGATACAATCCGAATGAGCATTCGCAATTGCGTTTAACCTTCAGTGCATTCAACACTTCAGAGAGTGAGAAGTTTGATATTCTTGGTGCATATAGACTCGATGAATTGGATCGCGATTTAGGGTCTGATAAGTTCGGAAGCGTTCTAACAAACAGAGGTGTTGGTGCATTTTTAGAGCATGCCCGCAACGAATTGAACGCGCAAGTTTATCAAGTTGCTCACAAAGGTTTTGTAGACTATGTGAAGCAGCATCATTTATTGGAATGGGGATTTGATGCCAACATTGAGCACATTAATGACGTGCTAAGCGAGTGGACCTTGGTTGATTCTGCGGGTTACGCCACTCAGCATCCGAGAGATTCCATTGGCTATACCAATCCGAATGCGCAGGGAAATCAGATCATTCCCATTCAGGATCGCGTGAAAGCGAACAATCAAATTACCAGCAATCGTGTAAATGCATTTGTGCAAGACACGTGGAGACATTCCATGAAGAACGGAGCTACGCTTACTGCTACTGCTGGTGTTCGTGCGAACCATTGGACTTTTAACGATCAGACTGTTGTTAGTCCGCGCATTAACGTGGCGTACAATCCAACATGGATCAAACAAAGAGTGAGTGAAGGTGGGAAATTAGATTCGTTAAGGAAAGACATCATTATTCGCGCAGCAGCAGGTTATTATTATCAACCTCCCTTCTACCGTGAAATGCGTGGTTTCGATGGAAAAGTAAATCCGAACATTCGTGCACAAAAAAGCATTCACTATGTCTTGGGTGCAGACTATGTTTTCAATTCATGGGGTCGTCCGTTTAAATTGGTGACTGAATTTTACTTCAAGAAAATGGACAACATTATTCCTTATGAATTGGAAAATGTTCGTCAGCGTTACTTCGCGGTAAATAGCGCAAAAGGGTACGCTTATGGAACCGATGTAATGGTGAATGGTGAATTCATTCAAGGTGTTCAGTCGTGGTTCCGTATGTCTTACTTGAAGACCATGGAAGACATTCAGAACGATTCGTACAACATTTATTTGAACAGCGACGGCGACACTATTTACAACGGTTATACCTTGAATGATGTTCCTGTTGATTCAATAACTCAATACCCGGGTTACGTTCCGCGTCCTACTGATCAACGCGTAAGTGTCTCCCTTCTCTTCCTCGACGAAATGCCGAATCACGAAGAATATAAGGTTATGTTGAATTTTTATTTCGCCACCGGACTTCCTTATGGAACACCTGATCAGCAGCGATACAATGACGTTTTCCGCACACGTTCATATTTACGCGCAGACTTGGGATTATCGCGCGATATGTTCGTTAAACACAAGAACAAATTCTTCGACTCTGGAAACATTGCCTTAGAAATCTTCAACCTCATGGGCGTGAACAACATCATTAACCACCAATGGGTCGAGGATGTAAACGGCAGACAGTATGGGATTCCAACTTATTTAACTGGACGAAGAATTAATCTTCGCATGACGCTTTCGTTTTAATTACTTCAAAGTAATATTCAAACTTTTTCCAAATGTTGCTTGAACAATGCGTGAAAGCGTTCCCAATTCAATGTCTTGTCGCCCGGCTTCAATTTTAGTGATGTAACTTCTTGAAGTACCCGAGCGCTTAGCAACTTCAGCTTGAGTAAGCTCTGCAGATTTTCTCCACAAACGAAGCATTTCACCAATATTAATGTTTCGAGTATCGTCAGGATAACTCAAATCATATAAAGTATCTGGACCCGCTTGAAAAGGGTATAAGACCTTTTTTCCTTTCAAATTTGTAGACTCGATTTTTATGTTGTGCCATGTCAAAGTTCTATCCTCCAAAATGACTTTTTTAAATTCCTTTGGATCTCTCAGAGGATATTCAAAGTCGCTTGGCCTACTCTTCCAAATGTTTGTAAAAATATCTTTATAATCCAGCCACCTATTTTCTCCTGTTGAAAACAATACGGAAATCATCAAATCATCTGCTTTGATTTCATTGATTCGCAAAATGTATGGAATATGGCGAGGATTGTAATTTTCTGCGTATTTGATATTCATAATTTCAAGAGTGGATTTTTTTCATAAAATTTTTCCAAAAGCATTTGTCTATTCTCTTCAATTGACAATCTTTTCATTACTCTCTTTTCTACTCTTGGCGGTAGCCAACCATCAATAATTTCAAGAGTTAGCAAATTTACCGTCAATATATTTTCAGCATACTCGCAATGACAATGAGGAGGTAGATGATCTTTGGAATAAACTTGTATTTTGATTCCATGAAAAAAATAAATAATTGGTGTCATAACAAAAGTAATAAAGTATCTAATTGAATACATAAATTTTTAATTGAAAATTGAAACTAGCTTGTAAATCGATAAGCCAATACAAAAGCCTATTCCTTCAAAACGCATAAATCATTACCTTTAGCGAGTATGAAAAAACTTCTCATCCGCAGCGCCATAGCGCTCGTCTCACTTGTTATTCTATGCTTCGTTGGAGCATATTTTTGGTTGAAGAGTAGCCTTCCCGTTTATTCTGGTGAAAAGAAATTAGCCGGATTGCACGAGCCGGTTGATGCGTATTTCGATGAATACGGAATTCCACACATAGACGCGAAGAATTCTGAAGATGCCTATCGCGCGCTCGGCTATCTGCATGCGCAAGAACGATTGTTTCAGTTGGAATTGCTTCGCAGAGCTGGCAGTGGAACGCTAGCAGAAATCATTGGCGAAGACATGGTGAAGGTTGACCGCATTTTCAGAACATTGGGCGTTTCTGAATACGCAAAAAATTCCGCAGCGAATTTTCAAAAGAATCACGTCAACGATGAAATGTCGAAAGAGATCAACGCGTACATGGACGGCGTAAACCAATTTATTCAGAACGGACCTACCCCACCCGAATTCGCCCTGATGGGCATTCCAAAAAGAAATCTTACCATTGAAGATATGTTCTGCATTAGCGCTGCCATGAGCTTCTCGTTTCAAATGGCGAACAAGACAGAGCCCGTCATGACGCACATTGCGCTCACGCACGGTGAGGAATATCTCTATGACCTTGGCCTTCACCACGATTCAACCGAATCTGAAATTCGTCACTTCGACAATCGAGGACTCGATTCAAGTTTAATGGAATTGAATAATTTGTTTATTGAAGCTGAAGGCGCTCTTCCAGTTGCACCGTTCGATGGCTCGAACGCATGGGCTGTGGCTGGAAGCAAATCGGCCACTGGCAAACCCATCTTTTGTAACGACACACACATTGGCTATGCCCTTCCGCAAACATGGTTTGAAGCACATGTTAAATGTCCAGAGTTCGAAATAACCGGACATTTCTTAGCGGGAATTCCATATGCCCTTGTAGGAAGAACTCCCAATCATGCCTGGGGTGTTACCATGCTTGAGCACGACGAAATGGATTTCTATGCTGAAAAAAGAAATCCAAACAACCCGAACGAAGTTTGGTACAAAGGACAATATGTTCCACTTACTTTCAGAACAGAAGAAATTAAAATAAAAGGGAAAGAATCCTTGGTGCTTCAAGTGCCTGTTACACCGCATGGTCCTGTGGTGAATGATGTTTTTGTTGGAATGAAAAGCACCACTCCTATCTCTATTTCTTGGGTGTACACCAAAGTGGAAAACAAAACATTCGAAGCTTTCCGTGAAATGAATTTGGCAAAGGACATGAATGAATTCGAAGCGGCACTTCCGCAGATTCACGGTCCCGGTCTGAACATTAACTACGCCGATGCTGAGGGCAATATTGCTTGGTGGGCTTGTGCACATTTAGCAAAGCGCAATTCAAGCGTTAACTCTTGGGTCATCCTCGATGCCCGCGACACCACCAACGAATGGAAAGGCTATTATTCCTTCAAAGAAAATCCAAGAACTGTGAATCCATCTTGGGGATACATTTACAGCGCAAACGATTGGCCCGGTGCACTGGCAGACGGGACATACTATCCCGGTTACTACAAACCGCAATACCGCGCCGATCGCATTCGAACCTTGTTGGAATCGAGCAATGAATGGAACGCTGAAAAAATGAAAGCTGTTCTGAACGATGTTACTTCAACCGTTGATGCTAGTTTGTTGAAGGAACTCGAGCCCATTGCCAAGAAGAGTAAATACTACGAAGACGTTGCTCCTGCCTTCAATTGGGACGGTGCTTACGAACCTGAGGCTGCAGGTCCTGTCTTATTTAACCGATTCCTTTATTACTATTTGAAGTTCGCATGCGAAGACGAAATGGGAAAAGAAATCTTTTCGTTGTTCTTAGACACGCATCAAATGCAGCGCACACAAATGGATTTATTCCACAATGAAAATGCGGTTTGGTGGGATAACGTGAACACGAAGCAAATTGAAACGCGAGAGGAAATCTTAATGAAAGCCTTCGAAACAGCCGCTCAAAAACTTTTGAAGGAAGAAGGCGTGGTTGAAAAATGGGCATGGAAAAATGTGTGCAAACTTGAATTGAAGCATCCACTTAGCGCCGTTGCGCTTTTCAAACCGTTTGTCAATCGCATGGAAATGCCGGTGTGGGGTGGAAATGAAACCATTCACCAAACCGGATTCAAACTCGACAGCACAGGAACGTACCACGTACATTTCGGATCACAAATGCGCATCATACATGACTTCGCGAATAACGACAGTTGGAATATCAATCCTGCCGGACAAAGCGGACATCCATTAAGCAAGCACTACCTCGATCAAGCAGAGCTTTACAGAACCAGACAATTTAGACACGAGTGGAACGATTGGGAGAAAATTAAAACTTTCCCGAAGTTGCGCTTATCTTAGACACCTCAATAAATAGCATACAAAATGAAGAGATTGTTCATTGCTGCATTTGCCCTTTTCATCGGATTAGCCGCAACAGCTCAAGAAAAGAAAAACCTAACATTAGAAGAATCAGTCCTTGGTCAATTCAGACAATTCTATCCAGAGCAATTGCAATTGCAATGGATACCTGGAACTGATCGTTATTCTCAAATAAAAAACGATACGCTCTATAGCCAAGCGGCCATAGGCAAATCCAAGCCAACCGTTGAACTCACTCTTGCTCAGGTGAACAAAGCCTTCCAAGAGATTGGCGTTGAAAAGGCTGCGAGTATGCCGCGTTGGGAATGGATTTCTGCTAATGAACTTCACACAACAGCAGCTGCTTCAGCAGTAAAAAACAAAACGGTGGAAGTAACATTCAAATTGGCCAACAAAATGGCTATTCCAGTGAATGCGTACGATTCAGATGCGGAAAATATCGATTTTCATACCAAAGGAAATGTAGCTTTCACTAGAGGAAATAATCTCTACGTGAAGAACGGTGCTGAGGAAAAACAAGTGACCTTCAATGTGGAAGGCATTGTAAGCGGACAAAGTATTTCTCGCAACGAATACGGAATTGCAAAAGGAACGTTTTGGTCGAAGGAAGGAAATCGTTTGGCCTTTTATCAAAAAGATGAAACCAATGTGACTCAATACCCATTGATTAACTACAACACAACACCAGCAAGCGTGAATAACATTCGCTACCCAATGGCAGGTGACCCAAGTGAAAAAATTAGTGTGGGAGTTTACGATGTGAAATCTGGAAAAACCATTTTCCTTCAATTGAACAACGGCATTCAAAACGACACCTACTACGCCACTAACCTTTCATGGAGTCCCGATGAAAATTTCATTTTAATTGCTGAAATGAATCGCGCTACAACTACTTGTAGTTTAAACGTATACAGTGCTACAACTGGAGAATTCATTCGCACCGTATTCACTGAAACAGATGCACGTTGGGTTGAACCTGATCAAGCGCCTTACTTCTTGTCTAGCACAACATTTTTGTGGTACACTTGGAAGAACGGTTTCCACAATTACTATTTGTATGATTTAACTGGAAATTTAACCGCGCAAACCAATGCAAACTTCGAATTGCTTTCGATATTGGGGTTAAGCGACGATAAGAAAACCATCTTCTTCGAGGGAACAGGAACAAATGCAACCGAGCGTCACCTCTACTCTGCTCCCACTTCAACTTTGAAGTTAACCGCTCTTACCAGCGAGACGGGAACGCACGCCTGCAAGGTTTCTTCAACAGGAAAATTCTACATTGATCAATTCAGTTCACTTTCTGTTCCGAATCGTGTTTCAATTGTTCCTTGCGGAAAAGGAATGCCGAATGTTCTTTTGAAGTCGGAAGACAAGTTGAAGAACTACAACATTGGTAATACCGATATTTTCACCATCAATGCCAACAACGGCACTCCGTTGTATTGCCGTTTGATTAAGCCATCGAACTTCGATCCTGAGAAACAATATCCAGTGGTGGTATATGTATACAACGGTCCGCACGTTCAATTGATCACAAATTCTTATTTAGGAGGAAGTTCTTTGTGGATGAACTATTTGGCTGAGCAAGGGTATTTGGTATTCACGGTAGACGGACAAGGATCGGCACATCGCGGAAAAGAATTCGAACAGGTGATTCACCGTCAATTGGGAACACAAGAAATGGCCGACCAATTAGCGGGTGTTGAATGGTTGAAGAAGCAATCGTATGTAGATCCAGCACGCATGGCTGTGCACGGTTGGAGCTTTGGCGGATTCATGACAACTTCACTTATGCTTCGTGCACCCGGTACGTTTAAAGTGGGTGTTGCTGGTGGACCAGTTATCGACTGGCGCTTGTATGAAGTCATGTACACCGAGCGTTACATGGATACTCCGCAAGAAAACGCT
Source organism: Flavobacteriales bacterium (assembly GCA_044371535.1). Taxonomy (GTDB): domain Bacteria; phylum Bacteroidota; class Bacteroidia; order Flavobacteriales_D; family Sanyastnellaceae; genus CAIZGX01. Next base: position 11,022 of record JBILTL010000046.1, read on the forward strand.
GCAGGATTCGATGCGAACAACTGCACAAAACACGTCGATAAACTTCAAGGGAAATTGTTAATGATTCACGGAGCAGATGACAACGTGGTTGTTCTTCAACATAACATGCGCTTCTTGAAGTCATGTGTTGACAAGAAGATTCCAGTAGACTTTTTCGTTTATCCTGGACATGAGCACAACGTTCGTGGAAAAGACCGTGTACATCTCATGAATAAAATAATCACTTACATCACCGATAATTTATAATTTCGGCCCACTTATGAAAAACACTTCACTTACTGAAAAGCACATTGCGCTTGGAGCGAAAATGGTTCCATTCGCAGGTTACAATATGCCCGTTCAATACGCGGGATTAATTCAAGAGCATCATTGCGTTAGAAATGCAGTAGGTGTATTCGACGTTAGCCACATGGGCGAGTTTTGGATCAGCGGTCCAAAAGCATTTGACCTTATTCAATATGCGACTTCTAACGACGTTTCAAAATTGTTCGACGGAAAAGTTCAGTACAGCTGCATGCCAAATGCAACGGGCGGAATTGTAGACGATCTTTTGGTTTACCGCGTGAACGAAGAAATGTATTTGTTGGTGGTGAACGCTTCGAACATTGACAAGGATTGGAATCACCTTTCTGAATTGAACAAAGAATTCGGTGCAACCATGGTGAACAAGTCTGAAGAAACTTCATTGCTTGCAGTTCAAGGACCGAAGGCTGCTGAAGCGCTTCAGTCTTTAACAGATATGACACTTAGCGACATGGAATACTACACCTTCAAAATTGGCACTTTTGCTGGTGTTGAAAATGTAGTTGTTTCAACAACCGGATATACCGGTGCGGGTGGATTCGAGATTTATTTCCCGAATGAAAACGCAAACGAAATGTGGGACAAGATTTTCGCAGCAGGCGCTCCACAAGGCATTGAGCCTATTGGTTTGGGTGCAAGAGATACCCTTCGTTTAGAAATGGGATTCTGCTTATACGGAAACGACATCAACGATACGACTTCTCCTTTGGAAGCAGGTTTGGGTTGGATCACGAAGTTCAGCACTCCGTTTTTAAACTCAGAAAACTTGAAGGCTCAAAAAGAAGCTGGAGTAACTCGCAAGCTTGTTGCTTTCGAAATGATCGACAGAGGTATTCCTCGTCACGATTATGAAATTGGCGATGCCAATGGAAATGTTGTTGGTGTTGTAACCAGCGGAACACAGAGCCCGAGCTTGGAAAAAGCAATCGGATTGGGTTATGTGCCTACATCTATGACTGCGCTTGGAACCGAGATTTTCATTTTAATTCGCGGAAAAGCGTTGAAAGCAGTGGTTGTTTCACTTCCGTTCTACAAGAAATAATAACTAGTCTTTATTGCTCGTATCATTTGGAATTCCTGCTTCGGCGGGAATTTTATTTTTAGCTCTTTTCTTTTTCCAAATGAAATAGAATAAGGCTATTAGCGCAAGTGCTAATCCGCTAATAATCCAAAGAACATAGTTCTTGATACCCGCGAACATCGACAATGCGGAAGACTCAACCTGATCTCCTTTGAAAGAAATGGTTTTAAGTTCATCAACTTTGATGTGATTAACCTCCAGGGTATCGGCCTTCTTCTCAACGATATAAGAACCGTGATCAATTAAATGCTTGTCATCGATTAACGCATAAAGCGAATCTACGCAAGCCCCAGAGCCATCGAGCAAACAGATTTTGACATCATTTTTAAAAGTCTGTTCGGTCATAAAAGGAATCACGTCAAGATCGGATCGCTCCGTTAACTTCTTAAACAGTTCCACATCGTTCGCGAAAATTTTAACTTCACCCGATTGAATTTCCTTTCCATTCAATTGAATTGTTGATTGGCTTTCATCTTCAAAAAGACTAAATCCGTTCAAGTCAATATTCTCACCTGAGGTATTCTCTAATGCTGTGAATATTAAAGGTTCCTTCCAATTGTTATTTACGTAGTATTTCTTCAACACCAATTTTCCTGACAAATCGGATTTCGAAACATGCTTGTAATTTGCCGTTAACTTCAAACCTTCAGAAGGTGTTAGCACTCTTTTCGCATCTGTTACCCCGTCACTCCAATTTTCAAACACATACAAATGATTCAAAGACTCTGCATTAACATCGATTGGTAGCTCCGGGAAGAACTTCCCTTTAATTTCAGAAACAAAAACGCCTGAATTATTCATGCGAAGAGATTGCATTTCTTTTGTGTTCTGTGAAAGCTCTATGTACACGGGGTCTGCGTTCAAGCTAAATGTTTTCTTTAAATGAATGAGTGCAGACTCGGGACGTTTTTTAAAGAATGCCTTCAATGCATTTATTTTAGAAACCCATTTGTCTCTGGTTTCTCCGTAAAGCTGATCTCTTCTCATAAAATGCCTGTCCATTTCGCTGCTAATTTTAGCCGCGTTGCGATCTATTTTGGCTTCAAAATTTTCAGTAGTCAATTTCGTAGCGAGCAAATACGTATACTGCTTCACAAATTGGTTCTTCAGTTCTTTATTCCCAAGAATGGTATGCAGAAGGGATGTCGCATAGGGCGGGTTGTACCAATATTCCTGTGTTGGGAAGGTTCGGTCTTGAATGAAATTTCTTTCAATAAAATCCATGCTGCAACTTAAGTCAGTGTCATACAGGACCCATTTCCATTTGCCTTTGTTGTGCTTGAAAAAGCGAATGTTTCCGCGATAATCAACGTTGCTAATAAAAGTCTGAATGATATGGAAATTGTAAAACTCTTCAATATCGAGACTGTCTGAAAGCTTCTGAACGAAGTCCGAAGAGGAAGACCAGTTTCGCACGTCGTCGTTGAATTTCATGTACCTGTCATTTGAAGAACCACTGCCCTGAATTTCTACAAATTCATTCGACTTCCAATTGTATCTCTCTTTGAAATAGTCTTCGTTCACTTTTTCACGAAGGTTGTGAATTCCCCAGTATGTTCCGTTCACGTAAATTACGGCCGCTCTGGAAGCTTTGGTATTTACATTAATGTCATCTGCGACATGGCTAATGGACATGTCTTTCAATCTTGTTTTGGATTGATCGTTTCCTGAGGTTCTTAGGACCACGTGTTGAAACTCGCGAAATGGTAAGTTCTCGAATAGTTTGACTTTTATTTTGCTTCGACCGTGTTTTTCTTTCCTAGCAGACAATTGCAATGATTTCTCTTTATGACCGAGCGTCATTCCACCGTAGGTTTTTATATCAAGCTCTAGC
>JBILTL010000152.1:0-4142 GCA_044371535.1 Flavobacteriales bacterium
AATTCATGTCTACGAACTTTCGGAGAAAGTAAAGTAAACATGAATGCCACTCCACCAAGGAGCGCAAGGGAAATTAAAATTACTCGCCAAACAGATTTTTTCAAATCGAAATATTTACTTCAAATCATTTCGATTTGAAGGGGTTACCTACAAATTTAGTCAATTTTATTTTCATTCAGAAGAGACACACGCTTCAACTCAAACTCTCGCTTCAACTCTTCAAAGAATTCCGGAAAATATCCGGAAGCCATTTCAACATATTTATCGAAAAAATCTCCTGCTGCGACCAATGATTCTCCGCGCGGATTGCGCATTCCCATCTGACGAACAATAACCGCCATTCCTACCGGGTGTGCATACTTCAACATAAATTCTTTGTCCTTCATGTGGAAGAAATAATGCTTCATTTTATCTGGAAAAGAATCCTCGTGCTTATTCAAAACATCAAAAGTGAATTGCTGAAACTCCTCCAAGTCTCTTACGGAATGACTTTGAAAATCCTTCGCCAAGTAATGATCAAAAACCAAGTCAATGAGCACGCCGCTGTACAAACCCAAATTCGGCCTATATGCTGCGCGTAGTTCCTTCACCAAGTCGTGCGTGTCTGTGAATGAATCGACCCAACGATGAAGAATAATTCCCTGACGAATATTTGGTCTGTACAAATTGAAATCATTGCCCTTCACAGCGTCCGCAATGAACTGTCCAACCATTTCTTCTTCGTTATCAGAAGAAAGGTATAAGTGCGCCAAATGATTCATTCCACAAAGAACGAAGTTTAACTCTTGCGGTGAAGTATCTTTGCACAAGTTATTTTAAAGACATGACCTTAATAAAATCTATTTCCGGATTTCGCGGAACCATTGGCGCCACTCCTGGCGAACATTTAACTCCGCTCGATACGGTGAAATTCACAGCAGCATTCGCTGCTTTTCTTCAACATAGAAATAACAAACAACACATTTCAATTGTAGTTGGAAGAGATGCGCGCATTAGCGGAGAGATGCTTCAAAACCTTGTGATGAATACCCTTGTTGGAATGGGTGTGCATGTCATAGATGCTGGACTTTCGACTACTCCTACGGTTGAGTGGGCTGTTACTGAAAGCAAAGCGAACGGAGGAATAATCTTAACAGCGAGCCACAACCCGAAAGAATGGAACGCCTTGAAATTACTGAACGAAAAAGGCGAGTTCATTTCTGGCGATGAAGGAAAAGAGGTGTTACGCAGAGCAGACGTCGACGACTACGCCTTCTGCACCGCAGATGAGTTGGGCAGTATTGAAGAACGTCATTTCATGAAGGCGCATATTCAACATATTCTTGGAATAAATACCATTGATGTTGAAGCCATTTCAAATAAAAAATTCAAAATTGCAGTTGACGGAATTAACAGCTCAGGAGGGATCTATGTTCCTGCGTTGCTAGACGCATTAGGGATTGAAAACATTGTTCCGATTCACTGCAAAGCAGACGGACACTTCGCGCACAACCCCGAGCCATTGGCTGAGCATTTGACCGACATTGTCGCTATTGTAAAAAAAGAGAAGTGTGATTTGGGAATCGTGGTAGATCCAGATGTGGATCGCTTGGCTTTCGTTTGTGAAGACGGAAGTTTATTTGGTGAAGAATACACCTTGGTTGCAATAGCAGATTATTTACTAGGAATTACTCCCGGTCCAACCGTGAGTAATCTTTCGAGCAGTCGTGCGCTTGCAGATGTAACGCACAAACACGGACAACGCTACGAAGCTTCTGCAGTAGGCGAAGTGAACGTTGTTGCGAAAATGAAAGAAATTGGAGCCGTTATTGGCGGTGAAGGAAACGGTGGTATTATTTATCCGGAAACGCATTACGGAAGAGATGCGCTTGTTGGAATAGCGTTGTTCTTAACACACCTGGCGAAGAACTTCAATTCAGTTTCTGAAATGCGTGCAACGTATCCAACCTATCAGATGATTAAAGACAAGGTAGTCTTAAGTCCGAGTCTGGATGTAGATGGAATACTTGCAACCGTTGCGAAAGAATTTCAAAATGAAAAAGTAAATACGATTGATGGTGTGAAGGTAGACTTCGCGAACGGATGGGTGCATTTGCGTAAGAGCAACACCGAACCTATCGTTAGAATTTATGCTGAAGCGCCAACGAATGAAGAAGCGATTGAGCTTATTCAAAAAATTAAACAACACATTCCTTCCGCAGAATGAAAGCTTATTTAGACAATGCAGCAACGACTCCTGTTGCTCCTGAAGTTGTAGATGTTATTTCGAACTTCTTAAAAACAGAATTCGGAAATCCATCTTCCACGCACTCTTTCGGAAGAAAAGTTAAGACGCAAATTGAAACTGCGCGTCGCACTATTGCGAAGCATTTGAACTGCGAACCAGGAGAAATTTATTTCACGAGCGGTGGCACGGAAGCAGACAATCTTGCGATGAATATTGCTGTTCGCGATATGGGATGCAAGCGCATTATCACTTCAAAAATTGAACACAGCGCCATTGTAAAGACTGCAGAAAAACTTCAAGAAGAAGGCAAAGTTTCTGTGCATTGGGTAGCATTAACATCAGACGGAAGCATTGATTTAAATGACCTTCGAAATACGTTAAGCGATGGCGTGAAGACTTACGTTTCGCTTATGCACGGCAACAACGAGATTGCAAACTTGCTTCCGTTGGAAGAAGTTGCGTCGATCTGTGCCGAATACGGAGCGGTGTTTCATAGCGACACGGTTCAAACGATGGGACACTATCGTTTCAACTTGAAAGAAACACCCATTCATTTCATTAACGCTGCTGCGCATAAATTCCACGGACCCAAAGGTGTTGGATTTATTTTCATTCGAAAAAATATGCCTGCTTTCGCAGACATTACCGGTGGCGGACAAGAGCGCGGCATGCGCGGAGGAACAGAAAACACCGGAGGAATTATGGGCATGGCGAAAGCCATGGACCTTGCTTTCAGCGAAGTGGAAGAACACCAAGAATACGTTAGCGGATTGAAGCAATACATGGCTGCTGAATTGAAAAAACGTATTCCTGGAATTGCCTTCAACGGAAGATCGGAAAGCACCGATAGTCTTTACACGGTTTTAAGCACGACCTTTCCTCCTACGAAAAACAACGACATGTTTTTGTTCTTGTTGGATCTTGAAGGAATAGCCGCCTCTGGCGGAAGCGCTTGTAGCAGCGGCGCAACTAAAGGGAGCCACGTATTAGACGCCATTGGTGCGTTGCGCGAAGGCCAGCCCGCTGTCCGTTTCTCTTTCTCTCGTTACACAACGAAAGAAGAAATAGATTACGCTGTAGAAAAGGTTACTGAAATTTTCGAGGCCGGACAGATCTAATTGCAGTTCGTTCCGAACGTAGCAATGAATAGCATCACATCTTCGATTGTGATGACTCCATCTTGATTCATGTCGCCAAAGCACGTGCCTATTAAATCACAACTGCCATCGTCGACATTCGCAATCGGATTGAAATTGTATGCTGAAGCATTCGTACAACCCGAATACAAACAAGTTCCGTTATCCACAGTAGCAGTCGCGTTGTAATTCGAAGCTGCGCTATTCGTGCATCCTGGAATAACCGCAGCAAACAAACAAGACCCATCATCGAACGTCGCTGTTGCATCGTAATTCAATGCATTCGCATACTTACATCCGTAACACGAAGCGAAGTCGCATGAGCCGTCGTTGGTATTAGCAACCGGATTGAAATTACAGCTCAACGGATTCGTACAACCGAGTATAGAGAGATCGCATGAGAACGTTCCTTCGTAGGTTCCTGCATTGGTGAAACTTCCACCTACACGCAAGAAATACGTTACACCAGCGGCAACCGGAAAAACAAGATCACTTGCGAATACCGGATTCACGCAAGCATCGTCGTCTTCAGCAATAAAAGTTAAATTTCCACAAGCACCCGAATACGCATGAACGCGTGTATCGTAATTGGTGTTGTTGCTGCAAAGGCTTACTTCAACCGTTCCACTTCCAAGCGGAGTGAACGTATACCACTGCTGACCAGCAGTGCCTTCAAAATTTCCTGAATCGAAATTGTCTGGAAGGACACTCAATGTGCTTCCTCCAATTGCCTGACCGCAAGAAAGTGTCACTGCATTTTAGCAACTTGTTCCACCCGC
>JBILTL010000112.1:0-6755 GCA_044371535.1 Flavobacteriales bacterium
GCGTTTAACGGAAATGGGCGAGGCGCGCGCCAAGCGCTTGGTCGGAGTGTTTCAAGACGAGACAGGTACGATGGAGTTGGTGTGGTTCAAGGGAGCGCGTTGGCTGAAGAGCAGTTTGCCTTTGAACAAACCCTGTTTGGTGTATGGAAAACCAACCGAGTTCAAGGGGAAATTCAACATTGCTCATCCGGAAGTGGAAGAGATTGAGACTTCACGCATGGCCGCTGGCTTGGGATTGAAGCCTGTATACAGCACAACCGAGAAGATGTCGAACAGAGGCTTGAACAGCAACGTTATCGGAAAGCTAACGCTGCAGTTGTGCGAAGAAGTTCGTCATGAAATTCCGGAAGTGTTGCCGCAGGAATTGATTCAACAATACAAATTAATTTCTCGAGCGGAAGCGCTGGTGCAATTGCATGCGCCTGCGAATGCAGAGAAGTTGGAGCAGGCGAGAAGAAGATTAAAGTTTGAGGAATTGTTTTTCCTTCAATTGCAATTGTTGCAAACGAAGTTGGCGGGTACAGTAGAGCAGCGCGGTGTCGTATTCGAGAAGGTTGGAGAGCTCTTCAATTCATTTTATAAAAAGCATTTGCCGTTTGAATTAACCGGTGCGCAGAAGCGTGTGGTGAAAGAGATTCGTACCGATGTCATGAAGGGCTTTCACATGAACCGATTGGTTCAGGGCGATGTTGGAAGTGGGAAGACCATTGTTGCGCTCATGGCAATTTTGTTGGCCATAGACAACGGCTATCAGGCTTGTCTAATGGCGCCTACAGAGATCTTAGCGAATCAGCATTTTGAAGGCATTTCGCAGTTATTAGAACCTTTGGGTGTTCGTGTTGAATTGCTCACAGGGTCGGTAAAGAAGAAGAATCGTGTTCCGTTGTTGGAAGATTTAAAGAGTGGTGAATTGAAGTTCATTATTGGAACGCATGCGCTCATAGAACCTGTGGTTGAGTTCGCGAATTTGGGATTGGTGGTTATCGATGAGCAACATCGTTTCGGTGTTGCGCAACGCGCGGCCCTGTGGAAGAAAGCAGCCTTGCCTCCGCATATCTTAGTTATGACTGCAACGCCTATTCCGCGAACGCTGGCAATGACGGTGTATGGCGATTTAGATGTGAGTATTATTGATGAGCTTCCTCCGGGAAGAAAGCCTGTGAATACGCAGTGGCACACCGATGCTTATCGGTTGATGTTGTTTGAATTCATTCGTCAGGAAATAGCATTAGGCCGTCAGGTCTATGTGGTTTATCCGATGATTGAAGAGAGTGAGAAGATGGATTACAAGGATTTGTTCGACGGTTACGAAAGTATGTCGCGTGCGTTTCCATCGCCGAAGTATTTCATATCCATTGTTCATGGAAGAATGAAAGCTGAAGATCGCGATTTCGAGATGAAGCAATTCATTGAGAAGAAGACGCAAATCATGGTGGCTACTACGGTTATTGAAGTAGGGGTGAACGTCCCGAATGCGAGTGTCATGGTGATAGAGAGTGCCGAGCGATTTGGCTTGTCGCAGTTGCACCAGTTGCGCGGCAGGGTAGGACGCGGAGCAGATCAAAGTTATTGCGTTCTTATCACAGGACATAAGTTAAGCGACGACACGAAGTTGCGTATGGAGACGATGGTTCGCACGACTGACGGATTTGAAATTGCTGAAGTCGATTTACGTTTGCGCGGACCTGGCGATTTAGCGGGTACAGCGCAGAGTGGTGTTTTGCAATTGCGCATAGCAGACATGGTAAAGGACCAGCAGATGATGGCGGCAGCGCGCAACATAGCGAACGAATGGCTTTCCGAAGATCCGCAATTGACCAGTGATAAGAGCGCTCCCATTCGTGAGGAGTTGTTCAGGTTGAAGCGGAAGAAGAGTGATTGGAGTGGGATTTCTTAACGCAACGGAGTTGCGATGACCACTTCGTGGATGACCGTTCCGGATGACACTTCGTGATGACCGCTTCGTGGATGACCGTTCCGGATGACACTCTGTGATGACCTTCTTCGAAGGATGACACAACATGTTGTGATGACCGCTTCGCGGAGGGTGCTAACTACGAAGTTTCCATTACGAAGTAGGAATTATGAAATAGGAATTACGAAGTAGGAATAAAACCGTAGGTTTTCATATAACGCAGTTCCACCGCATAAACCCGCATAACTGTTCCTTGCCATTCCGCTCTTACGGAAATAGGTTTGCTACTAAAAAACAAAACCGCCGGTGTGAAAATCAGGGACCGGCGGCATACTGCAGCAAAGATAATATTTAACAACTAAGTTCAAATAATAAAATAGGAATTACGAAGTAGGAATAAAACTTGAGGTTTTTCAATTACGAAGTTCCAATTACAAAGTAGGAATTACGCAGTAGGAATGAGAAAGTTCCAATAACGAAGTTCCCGAGAGCCTTAGGGCGACATTCGAAATGCCCCCTGCAGAGCTGGGGGATAAAGGCTTTGAATAATTCAAATTCTTAAGAGAGGAGAACTATCTCATAATTCTATCCCCCAGCTCTGCAGGGGGCATTTCGGATGCCGCTCGCAGAGCGAGCTCGGTTTTGATTAGAGAGCAACGCAGTTCCAATTATGCAATAGGAATTACGCAGTAGGAAAAAAATCTTCGATTTTCCGATTACGAAGTTCATGTAACTTCGTTGCGCATTGAACTTTTCAATGAGCGTTATGTTTTCAATAAAATTCCTTTTGCATGCAAAAGTCTGGTTACGTTTTTAAATCTTTTGAAGAACCCAATCTTACTCCGTTCGAGAGACTGTTCGATGTGTTCAGTGAACTCATTACGCATACCTCCGGAGATGTAGATGAAGCGTTGGAGTGGTTGGAAGAGATCGATAAGGAGTACAAGCTTACCACCGACGACTATACCATGGAAGATTTTGTGGAAGACCTGAAGAAGAAGGGTTATCTGAAAGAAGAGATTCTTCCAGACGGACAAGGACAAATGGCCATTACCGCAAAGACAGAACGTGCCCTTCGCAAAAACGCCATGGATCAGATCTTCGGGAAGATTCGCAAAAGCGGTGCGGGAAATCACAAAAGCAAGAAAAGCGGACAAGGCGATGAAGCGACAGGAGAGTTCAGAAGCTTTCAATTCGGAGATTCATTCGAAAATATTTCGGTGACCGAAAGTTTGAAGAACGCGCAAATCAACAACGGCGTTGCCGACTTCAAATTAACCGAACAAGATTTGGTGGTGGAAGACACACACCACAAATCGCAAATGAGCACGGTGCTCATGATAGACATTAGTCACAGCATGATCCTCTACGGAGAAGACCGAATCACTCCCGCAAAGAAAGTGGCTATGGCACTCGCAGAACTCATTACGACTTCCTACCCGAAAGATACACTGGATGTGATTGTCTTCGGAGACGATGCATGGCCGATTAAAATTGCGGACTTGCCGTATTTAAATGTGGGTCCTTATCACACGAACACCGTTGCCGGTCTCGAGTTGGCCATGGACATTCTTCGAAGAAAGCGAAACACAAACAAACAGATCTTCATGATTACCGACGGAAAACCAAGCTGCCTTCGCTTGCCCGACGGACAATACTATAAGAACAGCAACGGGTTGGATCAATACATTGTTGAACGCTGCTACACCATGGCGGCGCAGGCGCGCAAGATGCACATTCCCATTACAACCTTCATGATTGCGCAAGATCCTTATCTGCAATCGTTCGTAGAGCAATTCACACAGTCGAACAAAGGCAAAGCGTTTTATACAGGGTTGAAAGGATTGGGTGAAATGATTTTTCACGATTACGAAACGAATAGAAAAAAACGAATTAATTAATAAATGAATACTTCAATCACAACATTCGGCGCATTGAAAGCGTCGGGATATATTTCAAAAAGCATAAAAAACGAGCTGCGCGATAACCTCATCGTTTCCATTCAAGAAGGAAAAAATACTTTTCCTGGAATGCACGGATACGAGCAAACGGTGATTCCACAATTGGAGCGCGCCATTTTATCGAAGCACAACATCAATCTCCTTGGTCTTCGCGGACAAGGGAAAACACGCATTGCGCGTCTCATGATAAACTTGTTAGACGAATACATTCCTGTTGTAGCTGGAAGTGAAATGAACGACGATCCGTTCCATCCGATTAGCAGATACGCGCGTGATCTCATGGAAGAGAAAGGTGATGATACCCCTATTACTTGGCTTCATCGCTCGGAACGTTTTTTCGAAAAGTTGGCAACACCCGATGTGACCATTGCCGATTTAATTGGAGACATTGATCCGATTAAAGCTTCCAACTTGAAATTGAGTTACGCCGATGAACGCGTGATTCACTTCGGAATGATTCCAAGAGCAAACAGATGTCTTTTTGTAATTAACGAATTGCCCGATTTGCAAGCGCGTATTCAAGTGGCGCTCTTCAATATTTTGGAAGAAGGAGATGTGCAGATTCGCGGATTCAAATTACGCCTTCCGCTCGATTTGCAATTTGTTTTCACCGCGAATCCGGAAGACTACACCAATCGCGGAAGCATTGTCACCCCGCTTAAAGACCGCATTGGATCTCAGATTTTGACACATTATTCTGCAGATATTCAAACTGCGAAGAAAATCACGAAGCAAGAATCCGAGAAGTTGGAAGACCGCGTGTGCAAGGTTCATGTTCCGGAATTGGCAAGAGACATTCTCGAGCAAATTGCTTTCGAAGCAAGACAAAGCGAATACATCGATCACAAGAGCGGTGTGAGTGCACGTATGAGTATTACGGCGTTTGAAAATTTAATCAGCACCGCTGAACGTCGCGCGTTAATGAATAAGGAAACTGCAACCGCTGTTCGTTTCAGCGATCTCATGGGAATGATTCCTTCCATAACTGGAAAGGTTGAGTTGGTGTACGAAGGCGAACAGGAGGGGACGGCATTCGTTGCGAATCACTTGATTGGCGAAGCCACGAAAACACTTTTCTTGAACTACTTCCCGAAGATTGAAAAGCTGAAGAAGCAGAATCAGGAAACACCGTATGATGAAGTGATTCAATGGTTTTTCGATGTCGATTCTTTCGAGTTAATCGATGAGTCGAATGAAGAAACCTATGTGAAAGCGCTCCTTTCCGTTGAACCGCTCGTGATTTTGTTAAACAAGTATCAGCCGAAAGTTGCAACCGCTGACGTTCCGTTCTTAATGGAATTCGTGTTGTGGGCGTTGGTAGAATTCAAACAACTCTCTAAACATCGCACTGCTGGCGGTACGGCGTTTAATGATTCGTTTAACAATTATATCAAGGGGCTATAACCTTCTTCGAAGGATGACGCAACGAAGTTGCGATGACACACTATGTGTGATGACCTTCTTCGAAGGATGACAACTTCTTCGTGCCGTTGCAAAGGACCCTCTTGGAGTTCATAATTTTGCATAGTCGAAAAATCTAATGATAAAAAAAGTTTACTGAATTTTAAATAAATGAAGAGGTTCTCGATTAATTTCCAATAGGGCGTTCGAGGGGTTTTCTTGCATCACGTTTGAATACAATCCAGTTCCGAAATAGGTTTGAGTGTTTATATATAACATTGAGTTATTCTTGAGTTGAGTTTTAAAAGATGCATTATCTCTGAATGATAAAAGAGATAAATTATCTGTATAGCAATAACGAATGTTAAGTGAACTAATAGCCTCGAGCCATGATTTTACCATGAATTCTGAATCATCATGAGTTTGATTAAGTAATAGAGTTGACGGTTGAATCTCATGTTTTTCCAGGAATTCGAGCATTATTTTGTTCGAGCAAACAAAATAGAAGAGATCTATAACCTTGTTTTCTCTTTCGTGACTAAATTTTATCTTGAGACACCTTACGACTAAGCCATCAAGTGTTTTAATATTATTAGTTATTAATGTGCATCCAATTTTTGGCGTTATTGCTGAAATGTCAAGTACATCAGTTATATCATTGAAAATATACACCTTTGGCGATATATAAGTATTGTTGAAGGCGATATGATGAATTGGACGAAGGTCATATCCGCAGGCAGGATACCACGCGCTTTCATTCGATAGGATTGTGCTTATTAATGTTTTCATCTTTATATTAGAATTAATTGATATCCTTTTTTCTTTTGGAATTCTATAGACCCTGGATTGTGGTCTTTTACTTCATATCTTGAGGGGAAATCCATTCCATATTGATTACGAAAAGAATTTTCGCTGTATACACAAACACCATCTTCGATAAGGCATATAGCTGTGGAGCACAACGAACCTTGCATTTGCCAGATTGTATTTTTATTAATCAAGAATTGAAACAGCGGAGCAACGAACTCAGGATTGAGCTGACCTGTCTCATAAAGACATAACATGTTGAACCATGTGTCGTCGTTAATTATTTGCCTTAAATTCATAGTTATTTTCTTCTTACATTTAATTTAAGTTTCCAAGTTGTAGTTCGTAGAATAGATCTTCTTGTGATTTGACAGGCAGAATTTTTGTGAGTTTTCGCTCATAAATGAATTTATACAGTTGGCATTTTAATCTATGATTTTCATCTTTTAAATCACCCATTTTTAAAAGTGTAACGAGACTGAGGAAATTTTCTTCATTTACCTGAATATCTGGATTACTGTATATCAATGCAGAGGTTTTCTCAAGTTCACTATGAAATTCCACCGTTTCAATCGAGGTTATTATCGTTTTTGCTTTTCGTGAGATAGTGTTTGTGAAATTTGAAGTGCGCGGATCTATATTTAAATAATATTTTGGTGGAGGGCATGATA
>JBILTL010000109.1:0-7468 GCA_044371535.1 Flavobacteriales bacterium
TCGAGAATTTCCTTGCCTGTAAAAGGTTTGCCTATGATAAAATCATTTTCAACTTTAATCATAAAGACAAAAGTGTAATTTGAGCCTTCTTCAATAGATTTTTTGAGTTCGGTTTGCGTAATTGCAGCAAAGCATATTTTATTCTCATTTACTGTGGTGGATTTAATTTCAACATACTTCAATATATTGTTTTCATCCTTGTAGACAATATCGGCGTATGGCTTACTTTTCAAAAGCACTTGCCCTCGTTCTAATTTTTTTATATTTGATACACAGGGCACTTCTATCAAGTGATAAAGTTCTTTTTTGATATAGGCTAATTTCGCTTCTTCGGCTAGTTTATTTGACATATAGTTTATCGATTTAGGTACTCTTTAATTATTTCCTCCATGTTTTTCTTTCCTGAAATGTTCATACTGTGAACTTTATAATCAGGAAATTTTAATTTTCTTTTGGCACAATAGTCAATCAACCATTCAACTGCGTGATAACCTGTCTTTACTTGCATTTGGCCATAATCAATGGTCTCCTCTTGATTTTGCGGTAAATAGGCCTCCCAATCTAGGTCGTGATCGAAACTTATTAAATCGGGCAGTCCATTCTCTTCAATGAAATCGACGAATTCGTCAAATGACCTTACGACATTCCATTCGGAATTGTTTTCATAGAGCGGATTGAGTGCCCACTCTATACCAGCCTGACCGTAAAAAAGTGTTTCAGGGTTTCTTATGTCATCAAGGAATAGCTTCATTAGTTTTTAAATATTAGGTTAAATTCGTCACAAGACGCTCCTTTAATTAGTTTGTATTTTCTGACGAAATATTTTTCAGTTGTGAACTTAAAAGATTTTTTAATCTCTAGTATTTTATCACCTCGTTCGTTAGCAAGGAATAAAAGAGCTGTTGGTTTATTATCATTTGTTCGCATTTTTTTGAATAGAAAGCAGATTTCACCAGGGTACAGGCCCAGATCAATATGATTTCCTTTAAGCATTCCGTCCAAATCAAAGACACAATCATCTTCGTTCTTTTCAAACTCAATGCGCAGAAACAAAAGAAATCTATAATAATCGAGCCCGAGAAATTTTCCATTTTTATCAAGAATGTCCTCAAGTTTATCTATTTCTCTGAAGACCAAACAGGCGTATGTGTATTGAACTAATTTTCTATTTGTGGCAAGTTTAGTAGATTTCATTCTTATATGTATAAATGTAAAAGATCGTAATATATAAGGTAACGAAAGAGAATTTCATTTATTTTAGTAAAAATGAAAAATAATGGATAAACGAAGGGAGCGATTTTTAAATTATGGTGTAAAGCAAGTAAACAGGGCTGTGGAGAACATTGAACGCTTGAAAAGATTTGGAGAGCGATCAAACTACATCATTGAGGAAGGGGAGATGGAAAGGATCATTGAACTGCTAAACGATAAGATTATAGAATTAAGAGATCATTACAGGGGTAATAAAAATGCGGAGAGTAGTTTTTCAATAACCAAAGAGAAAACAACCCTCGAAAGTGTTAACAATGATATAATTGTTCCAACGAAACATGCTGAGGATTTGCAATATTTTAGAAAGCGATGGTTAGAAACGAGTGAACAAAATCAAAGAATTAGACAACTACAGGAGAAGCAGAATATAGAAAATGATATCATGAAGAAACAGATTCTTCAACTCGATTTTCTTGTAAAAGAAATACAAAAAAAACTGGAGGGTAAATAATATTGACCAGTTGATTAGAGGATAAGCACAATGCGTTGCGTCATCCGCTACGCGGTATTATTTCGAAAGGTAAAGATTCCGCTCCGAAAAAATCTGTCTGAAAAACGGATCCTTCAGGTCTTTGATGAATCGAATGGCTTCGCCGGTTGATTTCATTTCCGGACCGAGTTCTTTGTTTACTTCAGGGAATTTCTCGTAACTGAATACAGGAATTTTAATTGCGTATCCGTTGCGTTTCGGTTGGAAGTTAATGTCCTTCACTTTCAATGCTCCCAACATAACCTTTGTAGCGTAGTTAACGTACGGTTCGTCGTAGGCTTTCGCTATGAAAGGCACCGTGCGCGATGCACGCGGATTCGCTTCAATGATGTAAACAATGTCGTCTTTAATGGCGAACTGAATGTTTATCAAACCTACGGTTCCTAGTGCAACAGCAATCTTCTTCGTGTGCTCTTCAATCTGCGTCATCACAAGGTCTCCCAAGTTATACGGAGGAAGAACACCATAAGAATCGCCGCTGTGAATTCCAGCAGGCTCAATATGTTGCATAATGCCAATGATGTAAACATCTTCTCCGTCGCAAATGGCATCGGCTTCCGCTTCAATAGCGCCTTCCAAGAAGTGGTCTAACAAAATCTGATTGTCGGGCATGTCGCGAAGAATATTCACCACGTGCTGCTCCAATTCGTGTTCGTTAATTACGATCTTCATTTTTTGTCCGCCTAACACGTAGCTCGGACGAACCAACAACGGGAAGCCTAAGTCTTTCGATAATTCAATGGCTTGCTCTGCGTTTTCAACCACCCCGAATTTCGGATAAGGAATATTATTTTCCTTCAAGCAATTTGAAAAACGTCCTCTGTCTTCGGCCAAGTCTAAGGCGTCGAAAGAGGTTCCTAATATTTTTATTCCGTAGCGTTGTAATTTTTCTGCAAGCTTCAAAGCTGTTTGTCCGCCTAGCTGAACAATTACTCCCACGGGGTTTTCATGACGAATGATGTCGTAAATGTGTTCCCAGAATACAGGTTCGAAATACAATTTGTCTGCAGTATCGAAATCAGTTGAAACGGTTTCCGGATTGCAATTGATCATGATGGTTTCGTATCCGCACTCCTTCGCTGCAAGCACACCGTGCACACATGAGTAGTCGAATTCAATACCTTGACCAATGCGGTTCGGGCCGCTTCCCAAAACAATTACTTTTTTGTTTTCAGAACGAACACTTTCGTTCTCGTATTCAAAGGTGCTGTAGTAATACGGAGTTTTCGCTTCGAACTCAGCCGCGCAGGTGTCTACCAATTTGTACACACGCTGAATGCCCATCTCATCGCGCTTCGTATAAACTTCACTTTCCAAGCATTTCAAGAGATGCGCAATTTGTCTGTCGGCGTATCCTTTTTGTTTCGCTTCGAATAACAATTCTTTCGGAATTGAAGCGAGGGTGTGCTTTTCAATCACACGTTCCAACTGAAGTAATTCTTCTATTTGCTTCAAGAACCACAAATCGATGCGTGTTTTTTCTTGAATGGTTTTGAAGGGTATTCCCAATTTAATGGCATCGTAAATGTGGAAAATACGGTTCCAACTTGGGTGCTCCAATGAGTTTAATATTTCTTGTTGGTCGCGAAGTTCTTTTCCATCGGCACCCAATCCATTTCTATTGATTTCTAAGGATTGACAAGCTTTTTGAAGCGCTTCTTGGAATGTTCTTCCAATGCCCATTACTTCACCAACACTCTTCATTTGCAAACCTAACTCGCGGTTGCATCCTGGGAATTTATCGAAATTCCATCTTGGGATTTTTACAATCACATAATCCAAGGTTGGTTCGAACAAAGCCGAAGTGCTCTTGGTAATCTGATTTTGAAGTTCGTCGAGGTGATAACCAATGGCTAGTTTCGATGCGATTTTTGCAATTGGATAACCAGTTGCTTTCGATGCCAGTGCTGAAGAGCGCGAAACACGCGGATTAATTTCAATGGCAATAATGTCTTCGTTTGCATCGGGAGAAACCGCGAATTGAACGTTACAGCCGCCTGCAAAATTTCCAATGGCGCGCATCATGCGAATGGCCATGTCGCGCATCTTTTGGAACGTGGTATCGCTTAAAGTCATAGCAGGAGCAACAGTGATACTGTCTCCAGTGTGAATTCCAATTGGATCGAAATTTTCAATGCTACAGATGATAACTACGTTGTCGTTCGCGTCGCGAAGCAACTCAAGTTCGTATTCCTTCCAACCCATTAACGCTTTGTCAATCATGACTTCGTGAATAGGGGAAAGGTGCAGTCCACGTGTAAGCAAGCGATCGAAGTCGGCTTGGTTGTATACAAGGCTAGCGCCTGAACCACCGAGTGTATAGGAAGGTCGAATACAAAGTGGGAAGCCGAATTGTTGTGCAATTTCTTTTCCTTCAAGGAAAGACTTTGCTGTTAATTGCGGAGCCATAGGCACGCCTATTTCAATCATTAAATCGCGAAAAGCCTCGCGGTTTTCGGTGATCTCAATGGCTTTGGTATCAACTCCCACCATACGAACACCGTATTGTTCCCACATGCCGCTCTCCTCGCATTGAATAGCGAGGTTCAATGCAGTTTGTCCACCCATAGTTGGAAGAACAACGTCGATCTTATGATTTTTAAGAATGGTCTCAATGCTTGCCGGTTCGAGGGGAAGGAGGTAAACATTGTCTGCAACCACCTTGTCTGTCATGATGGTTGCGGGGTTGCTATTGATGAGGGTTACTTCAATGCCTTCTTCACGCAATGAGCGCGCAGCTTGGCTTCCAGAGTAATCAAATTCACATGCTTGTCCGATAACGATAGGTCCTGAACCGATAATAAGGACCGACTTAATGCTTTTGTCTTTGGGCATTTTTTTTTTATCTCACTTCGTAGGATGAAGTAAGAGGCGTTTTTCTAATACGTCGGCGAAATTACAACCTTAAACCGTTATGGTGCAAGTAGAGATTTTAACAGTTGTTGACAACCGTGAATATGTTTTGCATTTTAATTGATCGGAAAGAACACGTTGTCTTTAGGAATTAGCATTCTTTGGAATTAAGTTTGACGAAATATTCTTGTTTAAAATGTATAAAATTTGTTTAGTTATAAGTTTAGTTTCATTATCGTTTTCAAGTCTTGGACAGGACAAAGAATTGAAAAGAGCGTTTGATGAGTTTCAAGATGGACTAATAGAACAGTGCTTGGCTACCCTAGATGGTTATCAAAAAACAGCAAAGAAAGTTGAGACGAACGATGCGGTATTGTATTACTGGGTATATACGCACGCCCTTGCAGCAGAAGGTCCGACTCAAAATTTAAGTTATGCTTATGAATTAACGAGTGACTTTGTAAATAAGGCATTGATTCTAAAAAAAGAAGATGAAAAGGCCTATTTCAAAATGGTAGAGAAGTTTGGCTGTACAGTGGAGAAGGAAGGAGAGCTGATGGTTGTGTTGGATAATCGCATTTCATCTGATATGTTAGAAAATTCAAAAGTGAGTAAAGTAGATGAAATTGATTTGGATGATCAGATTGGCGAGCTCCTAATTTTTATTCATGACTTTCCGAATTCTTCTCATTTGTATGAAATGAGTGATCGAATTGATGAACTTAGAGTTCGACAAGCAATATATAAGAGAGATGAGTCCGCAATAGAGCGCTTTACTAAAATTGAGAGCTACAATACCCCTCCAATAGATCTTAGTCGCAAAGCTGTAATATTCAATAAGAATATTGGAGAACTGAATTATGTACTGCAAGACATATTGGAAGAGAGAGTAATGAAAACAGGCTCTTTGGTAGACCTAAACAAACTCAAAACAAGTTTTCCTAAGTCTAAAGTTATTCTTCAAGTTGAAATGGGACAAATTGAAAAAGTCTTTTCGAACTGCCAGAATATGATAAATTTTAATCAGGCGGATATTGTTTTTCTTGAGAAAGAAAATGCGGCAGATTATAGCGGAGACAATAAAATTGGAGATATTAATCCTGAAGAGTTGATAAGGGTGTGCATGGATGAATCAAAGATTTTTTGTATCACTGAATTGTTGGCCGATAATGTGAAGTATAGTGAGAGAAATTATTATTTCAATGCTAATCAAGAGTTAGTGGCAATTGATTTTATTGTTAAACCGTTGTTGTACGAATTGCCTTTGAATGTTACACCAATATTTGAAGAGAAATCAAAAATTTATTTTTTTGGTGGAGAAGTCGTTTTAGTTGAAGGGAAGCAACTTTCGAAATTGGATTTCAATCGTGCTGTCGAATTGAAAAAGAAGATTGAAATAAGCATGAATACTGAGTTGGAGCAAAATCCATACAATGTCACTAGAATGTTTAATCCATACAAATGGAAAGGAAAGCCCACGCATACCATTCTCTTGAATCAGGCGGGGTATTCTGTTTCTATTGCTATTGCCTGTGAACCTGAATTTGATGAGAGTTCGGTTGGTGGTGAGACTGTTGTTACTATTAAGAAGGGAGCCTTCGAACAAAAATTTCAATTAAACACATCTCTTTATATTGAGAAAAATATGTTCTTTAACGGCATTTATCGAATGCCTGAAAGTGAGGTTGAGAGTTTTCAATTTCTAACAGTTGTAGATTATAATTTCGATGGTTTTCTTGATATAGGAATTGATGGAGCTGCAGGAAATATGGAATCTTTGCCGGAATGGTATAAGTGGAATCCGCAGTCACAATCTTTTGTTTTGGATAATGGGCTTGTGGGAAAGTATTTGAATGGAACTTTGGAATTCTTCCCTTCTGAAAAGAAAATAACGGCCACTGTCTATGAGAACGGTAATTCTACTTCGACGTTTTACTTGGACAATGGGTGTTGGAGAGAAATAGATATTTATTCGGAATACACTGATTTTGATTCTTCGGACAATATGATAGATTTTACCCATCATATTTCAATCAAAGATGGACACCTTGAGTTTGAGTCAACCTCTAAAATTTCAGAATAATGAAAACAAAATTAATCGCATTATTTCTCTTTGCGTTTTACGCCAAGGAATCTTTAAGTCAAGACTACAACATTAAAGATGGTGGCGCGCAAGTAGTAACTGTCGTTTTGTTTGGAAAGACTATGCCCGTTAATTACCAAGGGCAGTATATCAAAAAGTTAAACGGTGAAAAAGGCTTTTTTCCGCATGGCGAAGGAAGTTGCTACGCGCAATCGGGTGATAACAGGACCTCTTACACGGGTGATTTTTTCGAAGGAAGAATTACAGGTGTAGGTGCCTTGGTGATAAACAATATGAAATATGATGGTCAATTCGTAGACGGTTTCCCATCGGGAGAAGGTACAATGATATGGACAGGATCATCGGTTGAAGGTTTTGCAGCTGTTAAGGGATATTTCATAAAAGGAGTTCCGGAAGGCCAAGTGAAAATCACATACAGTTCTGGAAATATTTATGAAGGGTTGGTCAAAGCAGGTAAGCCAAACGGACAAGGGAAATTGATCTATGTAGATGGTTCGAAAAAATCTGGTTCTTTTGGTCCTCCGAAAATTGCTTTCGCTTATTATGAGGGGAATTTTGTAGAAGGATTGAGGGATGGTGAGGGTACCACGTATTATAAAAATGGAGAAAAATTGGTGGGACATTGGGAGAAGGATTTATTCAATGGTTCTGGAACCCTGTCACAGGAAAATGGAGATAAATATATCGGTGGTTGGAAGGCTGGATTGTATGAAGGAGAGGGTAGAGTGGAGTACATAAATGGAGATTCC
>JBILTL010000153.1:0-4112 GCA_044371535.1 Flavobacteriales bacterium
CGGAGGAGATGCATTGGCGAATATTCTTTTCGGTGATGTGAATCCAAGCGGAAAGCTTCCATTCACATATCCGAAATTCCAAGTTGGAACTTCAACCTACGATCATAAATACACCGAGACGTTCGACAAGGACTTCGGTAACAAAGCGTTCCAACCGCAATGGGAATTCGGTTATGGATTATCGTATTCAAATGTGCAATATGAGAATTTGCAAGTGAGTTATGAAAGCGAAGATTTGGGTGGAGAGATATTTTTTCGTGTTGATGTTATAAACCCGAGCGAACGTTCGGTTAAGGAAAGTGTGTTGGTTTTTGCAACCGATGAAGTAGCCTCCATTACTCCTTCCGTAAAAAAATTAAAGGCCTTTCAAAAAATTGAATTGGCGCCGAAGCAGAAGCGCACCGTTGAGTTTTCTATTTCGAAAGAAGAATTGAAATTTATTGGAAAAGATGCTCAGCCGATTTTCGAACCGGGTGCTTTTCAGTTTCACGTGGGTTCGTTAACACAGAGATTAATTGTTGAATAAGATGAAAAGATATTTGTTGTTTTTAGTGCTTGCTTCAATTACTTTGATTACGTGTAAGCAGTCTAATCCGGAAGATGTATTGGGTCGTCAAGGCGATGTGGTAGACTTTGCTGGACGCAAGTGGGACATTAAGTACAGCAACACGCCAGTTGGCCCAGGTCCAAATAATTTCTCTCGCCTATACGACGACGTGTGGGTAGATGAAAACGGATACCTGCACTTGACCATTGCGAAGCACGGAGATACGTGGTATTCTTCGGAAGTGGTTGGTCAAGATAACTTGGGATATGGTACTTATATCTTCACCATACAAGCCGATCCAATGTCGTTTTCTGAAAACGTTGTTTTCGGATTGTTCACTTGGGACAACAACACCCTCTTAACGCAGGGAAACAGCGAAGTAGATATTGAATTTTCTAAGTGGGGAGATGCTACTTCAGAAGAGCCAACAACATTTTCTGTGCAGCCTGTGAGCTTCGGAGCATTTTATCCGGAGAGAACTCGCGAACGTTTTATAGATCCAGACGTTTTAAAGGGTGTTACAACGCATATGTTTAATTGGACCGACACACTGATCACTTGGTACAGTTTTGCGGGTGAAGATTATGAAAACGCGACTCCTATTGCTACGTGGTCGTTCAATTTGAACAATCCTCCACGTGTGAAGCAAGAAGGGAATCAAACTTCTCAACCCATTGTTATTCCTGCTCCGGGAGCAACTACGAACTGTCGCATGAACTTTTGGACACTTCCGTATTCGAACATAGGTCCAAACAACGGATTGCAGCATGAAGTAGTGATTCGCGATTTCAAATACATACCTATGCAATGATTGCTGTAAATTCGCAGCATGATCGTTCAGAACCATTTCGAAGAAGCGCATCAGTTGCTTTCGCAATTGTTAGCGTCTCCTGACTTTTTAACTTCCGTAAACAACAGTGCACAGTGCATGTCTTCCCAATTAAAGTTGGGAAAGAAAATCATGTCGTGCGGTAACGGTGGAAGCATGTGCGATGCCATGCATTTCGCTGAAGAACTTTCAGGAAGATACCGCGACAATCGTCCGGCTATTGCAGCATTAAGCATTTCCGATCCTTCGCACATGTCGTGTGTAGGAAATGATTACGGATACGATTTCGTTTTTTCGCGTATGGTTGAAGCCATCGGAAACGAAGGCGATGTCTTGTTGGCCATTTCAACCAGCGGTAACTCTGCGAATGTGATTAAGGCCGCTGAAGCAGCGAAAGCGAAGGGAATGAAAGTTATAGCCCTAACAGGAAAAGACGGCGGTAAACTAGCCCCACTGTGCGATTTTGAAGTGCGTGTTCCGTGGATGGGATACGCCGATCGTATTCAAGAAATTCACATCAAAGTCATTCATAGTTTTATTGACTTCATTGAAAAAAATATTGACTAATTAAAGAAATGACTACAGAACAAAAACTACATGCACGCAGTAACGGAAGTTGCGAATTGTGCGAGGCGAAAGAGAATTTATCGGTTTACGAAGTTCCTCCGCATTCAGACGGAAATGAAGACGAGACCATTTTAGTTTGCGAAGTGTGTAAGGCACAACTGGAAAAGCGTGCGGCTCTTGATGCGAACCATTGGGGTTGTTTAAATACAAGCATGTGGAGTGAAGTACCTGCTGTGAAAGTGGTTTCATGGAGAATGTTGAATCGTTTGAAAACGAATTCATGGGCGGCGGATGGGATTGATATGATGTATTTGGAAGAAGATCAATTGACGTGGGCGCGCGCTGCAGGAGACGAAGAAGATTCAGGAGAAATTGAATTTCACAAAGATTCGAACGGAGCCATTTTACAAAATGGAGATACAGTAACATTGATTAAAACGCTTGAAGTGAAAGGATCTCAAGTGAAAGCGAACGTAGGTGTTGCCGTTAGAAACATTCGATTGGTTCACGACAACGTTGAGCAGATTGAAGGAAAGATTGACGGACAACAAATCGTGATTTTAACGAAGTTTGTGAAGAAGTCTTAAGGTAGTTATTTCAACACAGAATACGCTGAAACGCTTGATTGAAGAGGGTTTCAGAAAGAGAAGCAAGAAGGTTATGGCATATGACTTTCTTGCTTTTTCGTTTTATTGAAAAGTCATTTGCAAGAAAAAATTAATGCTTGCAAAAACATTTGGCAGCGCTGTTCACGGCGTGAACGCCTACCTCATTACGATTGAAGTTCATGCCGACAAAGGAACGTTGGTGAACATGGTTGGACTTCCAGATACCTCTGTAAAAGAAGCACAGCAGCGCATTCGCGCGGCTTTCACGAATTCAGGAATGAAGAATCCGATTCGGAATTACACCATTAACATGGCGCCTGCAGATATTCGGAAGGAGGGAACGGCGTATGACTTGCCGCTTGCGCTGGGCCTTCTAGCGGCAACGGAGCAGATTCCAAGTGAAGCGCTTTCGAAATATCTTATCATGGGCGAGTTGTCGTTAGACGGAAGTATTCGTCCGATTAAAGGTGTTCTGCCCATGGCCATTCAAGCGAAGCGTGATGGGTTTGAAGGCATTATTGTCCCGATAGAAAATGCACCTGAATGTGCGGTGGTCGATGGATTGAAAATCTATGGATCTCCGTGCATCTTAGATGTTGTAAATTTTTTCAAAGGTGAAGGAAAGTTGGAAGAATTTCCATTTGAAAAAGAAAAATTTCAGTCGTTGCAGACGCAACATTTTGCGTTGGATTTCACCGATGTAAAAGGTCAAGAAAACATTAAGCGTGCGTTTGAAATTGCAGCATCGGGTGGACACAACCTTATTCTCATTGGTCCGCCAGGCGCGGGAAAGACGATGTTAGCGAAACGACTTCCATCTATATTACCGCCTTTGTCGTTAGACGAAGCCTTGGAGACCACGAAGATTCACAGTGTAGCGGGAAGATTGAAAAAACACGATGCCTTAATAGTGAATCGTCCGTTTAGAAGCCCTCACCATACGATATCTGACGTCGCGCTCGTCGGGGGCGGATCTTACCCTCAGCCGGGAGAAATATCGTTGGCGCACAACGGTGTTTTGTTCTTGGATGAATTGCCTGAATTCAAGCGCACGGTATTGGAAGTTATGCGTCAGCCGTTGGAAGATCGAAACGTCACTATTTCGCGCAGTAAGTTCAGTGTTGAGTATCCAGCGAGCTTTATGTTGGTGGCTTCGATGAATCCCTGTCCATGTGGATATTTCAATCATCCTGAGAAAGAATGCACGTGTGGTTCCGGTGTTGTGCAGCGTTATTTGAGCAAGGTGAGTGGCCCTTTGTTAGATCGCATTGATTTGCATGTGGAAGTGACGCCTGTGCCATTCTCTCGCTTGCACGAGCAGCGTGCGGGTGAGCGCAGTGCAGGTATTCGTGAGCGGGTTACTCGTGCAAGAGAGTTGCAGTCGGTGCGATTCAGTGAGAGCAAAACGAATTACAATGCACAAATGAATACGCAAGAGTTGAAGTCGCATTGCGCCTTAGACGAAGCCAGTTCTGAGTTATTGAAACTAGCCATGAACAAACTTCAATTATCTGCACGCGCATATGAGCGCATTTTGAAAGTTGCTCGCACGATTGCGGAC
>JBILTL010000154.1:0-4107 GCA_044371535.1 Flavobacteriales bacterium
CTCATAGACAGCACCGATGTTACCTATGCGAAGGCAGATTGGCCTATGCTCGATTCAGAGTATTTTGGTAAGGTTCAGTTTGAACTGAAATACAAAGGGAAAACGCAATGTTTTCCCTGGTTGTTTGTCGACTTCGATACAGCTGTTCGTACTGCGAAGTCGGTAAAATTAAATGTCGAAGTCTTGGAAAGAGCCCGAAATGGACACTTTCTCTTGAGATTAAGCAAAGTGAGCTAACTCTTCACTTAACTTCTTTCTTGCGTGGAATATTCTAGATTTCACAGTTCCCATAGGAATGCCCATTGAATCTGCGATCTCGTCGTAGTGATAGCCATCTACAAACAATTGAAACGGAGTTCTAAATTCGTAAGGAAGTTGCGTAATTGCCTTGTTGATGTCTTTCTCATTGATTCTTGAAGAGACAGTGTCTTCAGAAATCTTACCGTAGTTCAAATAGAATTGGTTGTCGGTAGAATCGTTAATAGTCTTTTGAAGTTTCTTGCGCTTATAGTTGTTGATGAAGATATTTCGCATGATCGTAAATAACCATCCTTTGAAATTCGTTCCGTCTTGGAAGTTGTCTTTGTAACGAATGGCTTTTAACAGAGTATCTTGAAGAAGATCTTCAGCGTCCTCTGTGTTTTTTGTGAAGTTATATGCAAAGCTCTTTAACGATCCAGAATGATTACCGATGAGGTAGTTGAATTCGAGTGTGCTCATTTTTTTGTTTTGTTTAATATTCTGAGGCAAATATTAAACAGAACTCACTTCATTCCAAATTTTTGTTTAATTATTTTCGCAAACTATTAAACAAAACAACGAACGGATTGATAACTAGTTCTTTAGCCCTTCAAGCAAATCGTCGATTCCTGCGTAAAGTGTTATGTAGAGCGTGTCAGGAGACTTGATTCCCTTCAAATTGTAACCCGTAAAGTGGAAGTGGCAGTCAGTATCCATAAACATTCTTGTGAGCCTTTTCAGATAGTCAGGAACCATAACTGTGGAAGGATGAGTGGTGAAAATTGAAACAAAATCAACATCACCCAATCGTTGAGCCACTTGTTTCAAATCTTCTGCTGGGACTGACTGACTCAATAGAATGCTTCGAAGACCTCGTAACTTCAAAATGTAATGAAGCATTAATAACGAAAGCTCATGTATTTCAAGGTCTGGAAGGAATAGAACAACCGGACGCTTGTTCTGTTCCAAAGGAACCTTCACAGATTCAATGTGAAAAAGTAACTTCTGACGAATGAGCGCACTAATGAAGTGCTCTTGCGCTGGACAAATCGAATCTGATTGCCAAAGCAAGCCTATTTGCATAAGGAAAGTCATGATCAAAACTCGAAATGTTTTCTCTAAGCCA
The DNA here is from genome assembly GCA_044371535.1 of Flavobacteriales bacterium. Lineage (GTDB taxonomy): Bacteria > Bacteroidota > Bacteroidia > Flavobacteriales_D > Sanyastnellaceae > CAIZGX01. Next base: position 1,367 of record JBILTL010000154.1, read on the forward strand.
TGCTCAGTAACGTGGGGGTCAATGACGTTTGAAAACAATTCTTCGTCATAATTCAACATTGAAATCTTAAGCATGTGCAAGAAATGCTCTTCAGTGTTATTACTGTGAGCGTGCTTGTTTATGATTTCGCGAATTTGGTCATCTGAAAGTTTCGCGATATTAGAAATCTTATAGCCAAGGCTATTCAGTAAGCTTATATTCAACAGAGACTTTAAATCTTTGTCGTTGTATTTACGAATGTTAGTGTCAGTGCGGTCTGGAGAGAGAATTCCATAGCGTTGCTCCCATATACGAATGGTATGTGCTTTGATTCCCGAGAAATTCTCCAGGTCCTTAATGGTGAACTCTTGAGGGCGCATAGTTGTAGGATTTGAAGATGAAACACTACCTTTTCCAAAAGGTTCATTTTTAACCAAAAGTTTTCCCTGCCTTTGTTTTTTATTCTCTGCTTGGCTTTCCTCTTTCATTTAATTGGTAGTCCTTTCAATTTTCAATAACTTCGAAGCCAAACCTTAATCATGATACGAATTGCGCAAATAGGCTACGGATATTGGGGACCAAACCTGCTTCGTAACTTCATGTCGCTTGGAAATGCAAAAGTAGAAATTCTGGTCGATTCGCAATTGAACCGACTGGAACAAGCGACAAGCCTATTTCCAACTTTGAAGACCTCAACTTCGGCAGATGATGCTTTCAACAGCACAGCGGTAGACGCTGTGGTCATAGCGACTCCCGTTTTTACGCATTTCGAATTAGCGAAACGAGCGCTGCTAGCAGGAAAGCATGTACTTCTCGAAAAACCCATGACCGCCACCGTTGCGCAAGCAAAGGAATTGATTGATCTGGCTGCTCAAAAAGGAAAGCTGCTCATGGTCGACCATACCTTCCTTTACACAGGAGCGGTTGAGAAAATGAAAGCACTGAAGGAAGAAGGGGCATTGGGTGATTTGAAATATTTCGATTCAACGCGAATCAATCTCGGACTCATTCAGCAAGATGTGAATGTGCTGTGGGATCTTGCCCCGCACGATATTTCTGTGTTAGACTATTTGTCAGACGAACTTCCTGTTAGTGTGAACGCAACAGGCGTAAGTCACATTCACAATGGAATAGAAAACGTGGCTTACCTCACCGTGAACTATCAGAATAATTTCATAGCCCACTTCAATTGTTCTTGGTCTTCACCAGTAAAAATTAGATTAATGTTATTGGGGGGAAGTGAGAAGATGGTCGTGTTCAACGACATGGAACCCACTGAAAAAATCAAGGTTTACGATACTGCTCACAGCGTAAGTACCCTTGAAGAAAAACAGAAAGTCATGATCGACTATCGCGTTGGAGACGTCTATGTTCCGAAAATTGAATTGGCCGAACCTCTCAAAAAATTGGCGCAAGACTTTGTCTCTTCCATCGAAAACAATTCCGAACCTCGCGCTTCAGCATTGGGCGGATTAAACACCATTCGAATTTTAGAAGCAGCACAACAAAGCATTAAACAGAACGGAAAAGAAGTTAAAATTGAAATTTAAGTTGAAAGAGAAACTTCAACATATCATTCAAGACTTAAACATTCAATTGCAAAATGAATGTGTGCTTACCGAAGCCGCTTCCGGAGCCTATGCCTGCACGCCAATACTGGCAGCGCTTGCAGGGGCAGACGTTCACTCGTTCGCACGTGATTCGAAATATGGATCTGCAAGCGATTGCATAAACGAAGTGAAGGCACTAGCCGAACAATGCGGAGTTTCAAATCGCATTCACTTCCATCTGAAAAAAAATGAAATGCCATGGGAAGGAGCTACTGTTATCACAAACAGTGGTGCCCTTCGTCCGCTGGATAGCGCAATACTTCAACGTGTTTCTTCTTCATGTCTAATACCTCTCATGTTTGAAGCATGGGAATTTCGCTCGCAAGATCTCGATTTAGATTTTTGCAAGTCGAAGGGAATTCAAGTCGCTGGAACAAACGAAAGACATCCGCAAGTCGATGTCTTCGGTTACCTCGGAGATATGGTTGTTCGACTAATTCAAGATGCGAAGCAAACCCCTTATCGAAATAAATTCATCGTTGTCTCGAACAACGACTTCACGCCCTACCTGTGCAAACCTCTGGTGGGCATGTCAGCAGGAGTGGGCGTGTATTGTCCGCATGAATACAAAAGTCAAATTGAAAATTTAGGCGCAACTTATCTCGGAGATTGGAACGCTGCAGAAATTCCAGACGAATGGAAATCGGCTTCAGCCGTGATTTACACAGGTTCTCCTTTTTCTGAAAATCTCTGGGGAACTTTTCCTTTGTTGAATTTCAATATATGGAAAACGTTAAGTTCCCCGCTTCTCCTGCGCTTCGCAGGTGACGTTCGCGAAGCCGATTTATTTCAACATGAAATAAATTTCCATCCGGAAAATGTGCCAGCCGGACACATGGGCATTCTTCCTTCCGCCATAGGTTGGGACCCCATCATTCGCCTTCAAGCCGGAAGCTTGAAAGTGGCAGAGCTCATGAAAACGAATGAAGCACATTACAATAATTTCGAACTTGCCCAATACCTGTAGATCATGACCGAAGAGAACAAGATCGAAAAACTCTCCGATTTGGATTTCAATAAATTCAAAACATTGGCGAACGATGAAAGTCTTTCTCGCTATGAGAAAATCGGATTCTTTAATCACTTTCGTGAAGGAAAAGAAGCGCAGATTTGGGCCGATATTCAGTCGAAAGTTTCTTCGTTGGAAAATGA
>JBILTL010000047.1:0-14094 GCA_044371535.1 Flavobacteriales bacterium
TTTCAGGCTTTAAAACGCCGACTAATTGTACTTCCCAATTTTTATGTTGAAGGGAATCGCAAATCTTACTTACTCGTTGATCGTACGCAAGATCATTCGAGACGAGGACTGCAACTCGCATAGCTTTATGCCATCATGTTGTTTCGAAACTTACGAAGAACTTCCTTCGTGTACAAAGGAAAATCGGCATTCATCATCCATCCGAAATAACCCGGCTCGCGCGTTAAGACATCGGCCACCTTCACTCCTTTGTGCTTTCCGAATCCGAATACCATATCGCCTTCTTCGTTGTACTGAAGATTACCAATGAGGTCAGCTCTTTTACCGTAGCTGCTCATGGTTTCTATTTCTTCAATTGAAGTTGGAAGGGCACGCTCTTCGTCTTTGTACTTTTCAAACATACCTTTAAAAACATCGTAGGTTGCTTGGGTATCGACAAGCGCAGCGTGCGCATTCTCTAGGGTTCCGCCTGTATAATATTTGTATGCAGCTGATAAATTTCTTGGCTCAAGTTTATGGAATAGCACTTGCACATCAACTGTGTTTCTTCCATCTAACGTAAATGGAATTCCGACACGTAAAAACTCTTCAGCCAATAAAGGAATATCAAACTTGTTGCTGTTGAATCCCGCCAAGTCGCATCCTTCTATGAAGTCATTCAACATGGGTGCGCAATCTGAAAACAACGGTGCGTTCTTCACATCGGCGTCGTATATTCCGTGAACCATAGAAGATTCAATGGGAATTGGCATTCCAGGATTAATTAAAAACTTCGTGTCTTTAAACTCGGGTAGCGTTTCAGTTGCTCCATCTGGCATAACTTTTACAAAAGCTATTTCTACGATACGATCTTTCGCAACGTCGGTCCCGGTGGTTTCCAGGTCAAGAAAAACCAACGGTCTCTTTAAATGAAGCATGCAGTATTCTTATTGAACTTTTACTTTGATGTATTGATATTTCTCGTATTCCGTGCGATTGATCATCGTATCATTCTCAAACTTTTTACCTTGAACAAGATTAATCGACTTTAAAAAAGCAAAGTCTTCATTCTCCAAATAACCTCGTTTAATCAATTCCTTAGTTATCACATTCACCGCATTTTCAGATCTCCTTGCAGCAATTTCATCATTTGTTAGCCTTAAACTAGGGACATTTGAGGCGCTCGCTTCTATCAAAATACTCACCTTCCCTTTTTTGGCAATCAACTTCTCTACTGAATCAACAAACTCGGTAAAATCTTTTTCCCCTATGTTAAATTCCGCAGAACCGAAAACAAAATAATGAGAGTATTCAGCAAAGCCTTTCAGTTCATCATAATTCGTTTGAATTGGCTTCGCGGGATCAAAAGATATTTGCCTAATATCGGAACTTCGAGAAGGAACAACTATTTCTCTATAAATCTCAGAAAAGTTATCTTCAATACTACTAAGCTTCAAACTTTCAGAGAATAAAACGGCAGTGTCTAAAAAACACTCAATCAAATAGTTTGCAGAATTATAAACTTCAATAGGGACACGAAAAGCTGGTTCTGAAGCATTCACCAAAAATGTTTGTAAAGATCCACTAATAGTATTTTTAACCTGAAGCCTCAGATTATCTTTTGTCGTTATTTTATCAGCAGTCAAAAAAATTGCGTTCAGAAAATATATTTTAGCCTCTGCTGTATCATTCAAATTCAGCGAATAAATGTCAAAATCACCATATTTACTTGGTCTATTTGACGAAAAAAAAGCTATCTTCTCGTCAGGGTTCACAAAATAAAATATCTCATCAAATATCGAATTCACCGAGGGGCCCATATTTCTTGGTTCCGTCCAATTTCCTGAATTATCTTTTTCGGTGTAAAAAACATCAAATCCACCAATACTATTATGACCTGTAGATGAGAAAAATAATTTTTTACCATCTGGTGAAATAAATGGACTATCTTCCTCTCCGTTGGTGTTTATAATTAAACCCAAATTAGTTGGTGCATCCCATTTTCCATTTGACATTTTTCGACAAATAAACAAATCTCTATTTTTTCCAATTCGGTCAGAAACAAAATAAAACTCATTACCATCAGGTGATAACACGCCGTGAGTTTCCCAATATTGTGAATTTATCTGAGTATTAAAACCTATCAAATTTGGTTCTCCATGCAAAAAGTTTTCTATGGAATACAATTGACCATTGCCCATGCTATCTCTGTAAATTATGAATTGATTTTTATCAAGATATGTAACCGCATCGTTATTTTGAGAACTTAAATTTGAAAGTTCTGAGTTAGTATATCCATTTTCAGTAAGTAACGAAACATAGATATCATTATCAAAATTTCGCTCTTTCTCACAATAATTTAAAACATTACTAGAATCAGATCTCAGCCTTCGGCTTGAGAAATACATCGTGCCTTTTTCATCAATAATTGGGCAATAATCGGCGTAAATCGAATTTATTGCTAAGCATGTTGGTGAGTTTTTTTCTTGTTTCTCAAAATCACCAGCTCGTTTATTTTGCAAAATCATTTTTTTCGCCTCTTCTTTCATACAATGATTCTTAGATGCTTTCTCCATGAAATAACTCAAGCTAATAGTTGAATTCTCAAAATCCATCAAGTTCCTTTGGGCTAAACCGAGATAATAAATTGCTTCAATTGGCACACCTGTCTCCAACCAGTCGTTTTGCGAGTAATTCTTTGTGATTTTCTTCTGTGTTGCTATTTGAAGATGATTTTCAGCATGAACGAAATCCTTACTATTAAAACAATTCAAACCGATTCTGAAATGAAGATTTCGGTTATTCGGATAATCCTTAACCAATTCTCGCCACAGCACATTGGCTTCACTCCATTTGTAGTTTTCTTCCAAAAGAATCACCCTTTCAAATTTTTTAATATCTGAATTTGACTTGATTTGACCTGTTGCAGAATTGAAAATCATAAACAGATTAACAAAAATGAGCACAAAGAGATTTTTCATAGTTTTAAGTATTATATTTCACGATTAACATCCCACTCTTCCAAATAGTCAGCAACGCGACGAACAAATCGTCCGCCTAAAGCACCGTCAACTATTCTGTGATCGTAAGAATGAGATAAGAACATCATGTGACGAATAGCAATAGCATCTCCTTGCGGAGTTTCAATAACCGCAGGTTTCTTGCGAATTGCGCCAACAGCTAAAATAGCAACTTGAGGTTGGTTAATGATTGGTGTGCCCATTACGTTTCCGAATGAACCAACGTTTGTCAACGTGTAGGTTCCTCCTTGAATTTCATCGGGTGTCAATTTGTTTGCTCTTGCGCGATCTGCCAAATCATTTACCTTCTTGGCAATACCCATAAGATTCAATTGATCTGCATTTTTGATAACAGGAACAATCAAGTTTCCAGTTGGCAAAGCAGCAGCCATTCCAATGTTAATGTCGCCACGCATGATGATGTTATTTCCATCAACACTTGCATTCACTCCAGGGAAATCACGAATCGCTTTCGCAACGGCTTCAATGAAAATTGGAGTAAAGGTTAATTTCGTTTTTGCGTTCGCTTCGAATTGCTTCTTCACTTTGTTTCTCCACATCACAACATTCGTTAGATCGGCTTCGACATAAGACGTAACGTGCGGAGACACTTGTGTACTCATAACCATGTGATCGGCAATGATTCTGCGCATGCGATCCATTTCCACAATCTCGTCATTTGGGCCAACAGTAATGGTTGGGCCTTTCACGCGAGGTGCTTCAACTGCGGGAGCTGATGGTGCAACAGGAGCAGGAGCTGATGGTGCTACAGGAGCAGAAACCGCTTTATTTCCTCTATTGGAAATATATCCCATCAAATCTTCCTTCGTCACGCGACCATTTTGTCCAGTACCAGAGATACTGTCTAATTCGGCTTGAGAAATATTTTCTTGCTTGGCAATGTTCTTCACCAAAGGACTGTAGAATCTATCTGAAGATGATACAACAGCAGTTCCTGAAGAAACGGCCACTGGAACTACTGGCGTAGCAGCCACTTCTGCTGTTGCAGGCGCTGCAGCAGCAACAGGCGCAGGTGCAGGTGCACTGGCACCATCTCCTGTTTCAATAACGGCTATCACGTGTCCAACTTGAACAGTATCACCAACATTCACACGACATGAAACCAAAATTCCATCTTCTGGAGAAGGAACTTCACTATTTACTTTATCCGTAGCAATTTCTACCAACGGCTCATCTGCAGTAACACGGTCACCTTCTTTCTTTAACCAACTCAAAATAGACGCCTCTGCGACACTCTCACCCATTTTGGGTAACCTCAATTCAATTGTTGCCATTTTAATAAATTTCGCAACGAATTTAAGAAAAATAAAGGACTTGTCCTAATACTCTGATTTTAAGACTTTGGAATAGCAGAATTGGACTTTCTATGAATCAAGAAAAACATCCAAAAACCAATAAATACAAGGCCTTGCTGAAGCTCAAGCATGCTCTCAAAGATGAAATGAAAAGAGACTCCCAAGACGAAAACCAAAAAAAACAGGTCGTTCATCTGCCATGCTCGTCTCAAACCTAGAAACAACATGGACAATAACGTTAACAGTCCCAACCATCCCCATTCGACCAAAATTTGTAGATATGCGTTGTGAGCTGGATGAGAATGCTCCGCTGCGAAGAGCGCTCCCTTTTGCGTATAGCGATCTTTGAAATGTGATTTCCAATTTCCTGTTCCAACACCTAATGGGTAATCACGACCAATTTCCCAAGCGGTCTGCCAACTCACGATTCGTTCGCTGGTGCTCGCCACCTTTTCTTCTTTCTTCGTTTCAGTAATTGACTTTGAATTTTCAACTGCCTCTTTCGCTCTTCCCGAAATAGGGGAAAAACCGAAAAACAACAGAAGGAATGAAACAATCGAAAGTGAAATTACACCGAGTGCTTTCCTTCTGTCTTTCCCACTTCGAAAAACATAAAAAGCAAAAATTCCGTAAAATAAAAACAAGGCTAAAAAGCCCGCGCGAGAAGCCATGAATGAGGTTTCCAGGGAAAAGAAAACAACACCCAACATTAACCAATTCGATTTTTTTCTATTCGCAGAATCGAGAAACTCTCCGGCTAAAAACACCATTGACAACAAATAGAAAAATCCTAAATACGTCGGATGAAACGTCCACGAAAGTCTTCCATAAACAAACTCTTCCCAAAGGCCCGTCTCGAAAAATCCAAAGACCGCATGCACATGACAGATCAGCGCGAAGAAAACACATCCACTTACCAACGCCCATTGAAATCGCTTCAAGGAATGAAGAATAGAATTTGATGTAAATAAAAACAAAAGTGGAAATGCGAGGTATGAAATCTTCGTTTCAATTTCAGAAAGAGCGGCCTTGTGATTCCATTCGTTCCAAATTCCAGAAAGCAAAAACACAGTAAAAACGCCATAAATCACAAAGGCCAAACCGTTGAAGCTAGACCATTCGATTTTCCTTCCACCAGAAAAAACTTGAACAAGCATGGTTAAAAAAGCCAAAGCAAAAAAAACAGTAACACCCTTCGAATAGACACTCATACAAAACACACCCATGGCCATGAACCACTCGTGAATATTGTATTTCGTGATTGAGATATTCATGCTTTACGTTTCATTTTCAAATGCGGAATGTCGTCTTCCAGATACATTTCGCCTTCTTCAAGAAATCCTAATTCGTTGTAGAACTTCAACAAATACTGTTGTGCTGAAATGGTGATGGTCTGCTTTCCCCAAATGCGTTCACACTGATTCAAACATTCTTCCATTAGCGATTTACCAAGGCCTGTGCGGCGCGATTTAAGTGACGTGCAGACACGACCAATGCTAATTTCCTTGTATGAAATTCCAGCAGGCAAAAGTCTTGCGGTTGCGTGAACAGTTTCGTTTTCATCTTCCGCCCACACCCAAAAAGAGTGCTCATCTTTTCCATCTAAATCTTGATACGCACACGCTTGCTCAACCACAAAAACATCTGCGCGCAATGCTAGAATGCGATACATTTTCACGGAAGGAATTTCAGAAAAGGGAGCATTATAAAATTTCACTCTTCGAAAATAACACAATTGCGCGGGATTGTCTTGTGCTATAATTGAACAAATTCAACGAACTTCGCGGCATGAATGTATTATCAGTTGAAAATGTGTCGAAGGCCTTCGGTATTCGCGAGTTGTTTACAGACCTTTCTTTCGGAATTGAAGAAGGACAAAAAGTAGCATTGGTTGCGAAGAACGGAACAGGAAAATCTACGCTGCTGCACATGCTTGCAGGAAAAGACGAACCCGATGCAGGAAGAATAACATTCAACAAAGAAATTAAATGGGCCATCTTGCTTCAAGACGAAGCATTCGATGCTAAGGGAACAGCAATTGATTTTCTCTTCGCAGCAGACAACGCCATGACCAAAGCCATTCGGGCTTACGACGTTGCTATTGAAACCGGAGAAGGTCTTCAGGAAGCGCATGACATGATGGAACATGCCGATGCTTGGGACTATGACGCGAAAGCAAAACAAATTCTCGGAGCGCTGAATATCATTGACCTGAACCAACAAATGGGCAACATGAGCGGTGGTCAGCGTAGACGCATTGCTCTGGCTCGTGTTTTATTGGAAGAAGCAGACTTTTTAATTCTCGACGAGCCTACGAACCACTTGGATCTAGACATGATTGAGTGGTTGGAAGAATATTTAACGAAGGCTCGCATGACGTTGTTCATGGTCACGCACGATCGTTATTTCTTGGAGAACATTACGAATGAAATTCTTGAATTGGAAAACGGAGAGCTCTACAAATACAAAGGAAACTTCTCTTATTATCTTGAAAAGAAAGCAGAGCGAGAGCAGCTTGAAGCTGCTTCACGCGACAAGAATTTAAATTTATTTCGTCGCGAAGCCGAATGGGCGAGCCGCATGCCCCGTGCCCGCGGAACGAAAAGTAAAAGTCGCATGGACTCGTTCGAAGAGTTGAAAGACAAATTGAAACGCAAACCAGAAGACGGTGAATTAGATCTTGAAATTAACATTACCCGCATGGGTTCGAAGGTTGTTGAGTTCATTAAGGCTACAAAGTCTATGGGCGATTCAACGGTTATGGACGGATTCGATTATGTTTTCAAATCGAACGAACGCATTGGTATTATTGGAAGAAACGGTTGTGGGAAATCGACCTTCCTGAACCTCATGACCAAGCGCATGGAACCGGACGGCGGAAAGATTGTGAATGGAGAGACCGTGGTGTTCGGATTTTACGAGCAGTCGTCCTCGAACTTAATACCTGAACAACGCCTAATAGAGTGCATTCGCGATGTTGCAGACTACATTCCATTAGCAAAAGGAAAAACCATTAGCGCCTCTCAGATGCTCGAGAAATTTTTGTTCCCGAAGCACATGCACTTCAACCGTATTGATCAACTAAGCGGGGGCGAGCGCAAACGTTTGCAGTTGCTTTTGGTGTTGATGAAGAATCCGAATTTCTTAATTCTCGATGAGCCTACGAACGACCTCGACGTATTCACGCTTTCAGCGTTGGAAGATTACTTGTTGAATTTCCCTGGCTGCTTGGTTATTGTGAGTCATGACAGATATTTCTTAGACAAATTGGTTGACCATTTATTTCTTTTAGATGGAAAAGGAAATGTGCATGATCTATTGGGAAGCACACTTGATTTCCGCGCGGTGTTGAGCGAAGCTTCAGCGAAACGTGAAATTCTTGCCGAAGCAAAGAAGCAAGAAGAACCTGCGCCTCTGATCAAAGAAGAAAAGAAAAAACCGGCTGGAAAAATTTCGTTCAAAGACAAACACGAATTCGAAACGCTCGAAAAGAATCTGCCTTTGTGGGAAGAGAAAAAAGCCCAGCTTGAAGCTGAGCTTTTAAATGCGACTGATCATGTTCAGATGGAAAAAACAGCTTTAGAACTTGGCGCGTTGTCCGATCAAATAGATAACGGAACCATGCGCTGGTTAGAGCTTTCCGAAATGATGTAATTACGATTGAATCTTGTGTCCGCGCATATTCAAGTGACAGCGCTCGCCTCCTTTCACAACCATTGAAACTTTTTCAACAGAAGTTCTATTTTCTTCCAATCCCCATGCATCAATATCTGTAAGCGAAATGCTCTTCAGGAATTGATGTGCTTCGAAAATGAAATTCTCGTTCACACCCAATTCATTTTCTACACTTAAGTATTTTTGAAGAACTACGAAACGCACATCAATGCTGTTGTTGTAGGCACCATAAGGCTCTGGTTTCTGAATGCGGTTGAAGTGATTCTTCGTAGCTAAATCTTGAAGTATAAAGCAGAAGTAATTGTGCACTTTCGCTTGAACACGGAAGCCCAATTTGATATTCACCTTAATCACTAAATCGTCTACCAACTCCTGTGCTTCATACTCCATGGTATAAGGTTCGTTTGTGCGATCTACGTGCAAGAACCAATACACATCGGCACGCTTAGGCGTACCCTCAAGAATAGAATCAATCACAAGTTTCTCTACCTGATCGGTGAAACTTGCTTTGGTCATATAAACCAAGTGAGTTGAATACTTCGGCACACTTACATCTTCCGATAATCTTCTTAACGTGTTGATATGCGGTTCAAGTGAAATGAAACCAATTCTCTCGTTACTGAATTTGCGGTAGCGAATCGTTACATACATGACCATTAAGATTCCCGCATAAACGATAAGCATCATCCACGCCTCTTTCAACTTTACTGAATTCGCAATGAAGAACGAAAGTTCTACTGTGAAAAATAGTGCTGCAATTCCTGCTACGAGAAGGAAAGGCCAATGGCGATGGTAAATGAGATAGTACGCTAGCAACAACGTGGTCATAAGCATGGCCACTGTAATGAACAATCCGTAAGCCGCTTCCATGTGCGCAGACTCTTTGAAGTAAAGCATAACGCCTATACAGCCAGCCCACAACAACCAGTTCACGCTTGGGATATACAACTGACCTTTCGTTTCTGTTGGAAATTTAATCGCAACGCGCGGCCAGAAGTTTAAATTTATTGCTTCACCTATGAGTGTGAATGATCCTGAGATTAATGCCTGACTGGCAATAACAGCAGCTACGGTTGCAACGATAACGCCTGGTAACAAGAACCATTCGGGCATGATTTCAAAAAACGGATTCTTTCCATCTAACGTTTCGTGCTGCATAAGCCAAGCACCTTGCCCCATGTAGTTTAGGATCAATGAAGTCTTCACAAAAATCCATGTCACCCGAATGTTCGCTCGGCCACAGTGTCCCAAATCGCTGTACAATGCCTCAGCACCCGTTGTACATAGGAATACCGCTCCTAGCAACCAAAATCCTTTCGGATAATTGGCCAATAAATCGTAGGCGTACTTCGGATTTAAAGCGTTGAAAATTTCAGGATGCAACATGGCGTTGTACACACCTAAAACCGCAAGCATCGAAAACCAAATAAGCATAATTGGTCCGAAGGCAACACCCACCAACTTCGTTCCGTAGCGCTGTATCATAAACAATCCCGTGAGAATTGCCAAGACAATTGGCATTACCGGAATGCCTTCATCAAACACTTTCAATCCTTCAACAGCAGATGCAACAGAGATCGGTGGAGTAATAATTCCATCACACAACAAAGTCGCCGCGCCAATCATAGCTGGCCAAAACAACCACTTCCCTCTTCGTTTTACTAAGCTAAACAAAGAGAATATTCCGCCTTCACCTTTGTTGTCGGCGCGAAGGGTCATCCAGATGTACTTAATCGTTGTCTGAATCGTCAACGTCCAGAAGACACATGAAATACCTCCATAAATAAGCATCTCACTGATCGGCTTATCACCAACAATGGACTTCATTACATACAAAGGAGAAGTTCCAATATCACCGTAAATAATTCCAAGAGTTACTAGTAAGCCGGCGGTCGAAAGTTTGTGTTGCGTTGACATATAAAATTTATTCTTGGCGAATGTATAAGAAAATGAGTGTTAGGTGATTCACCACTTTAAAATAATTTTCCCTGAGCTTTTTCTACTCTCTAAATATTGATGCGCTTTTGCTATTTCGGCAAATGAATATTCTCCGCCAATAATGGGTTTAATTTTTCCTTCGGAATACATCTGAACCAATTGATTCAAGAGCTTTCCAATGATTTCCGGATGCTCGTCTGCCACGCGTAACATGTTCACTCCAAGAACAGATTGACTCTTACCAAGCAATAACAACGGTATTAATCTTCCCATGTCGAACACCAACTTCAAGGTTGCCAACTTTCCGCCCCACTTGCTGGTTCGATCTGAAAACCCAAACAATAGCAATCTTCCTCCTGCACCCAACAAGCGCATGTCTTGCTTGAATGTCTTCCCCCCAATGCTATTGAAAGTCACGTCTAAATTGGCATTACCCAGGTGTTTTCGAATTTCAACTTCATAATCGTGGGTATTGTAATTCACCGCAGTAATTCCCTGTTTCGATAACGCATTCACCTTTTCATCGCTTCCAACGGTCGCGAATATTTCACATCCTCTTTCCTTCAACAATTGAATTAACGCCGTCCCTACTCCGCCAGCAGCAGCATGAATAAGCACACGCTCTCCCGATTTTGTGTATTGAAGAAAATCGCTCATGTACAAAGCCGTCACATACTGCGTGGCCAAGGCACAGGCTTCGTTGGAAGAAATGGAATCTGGAAGTTCAGCAATGCCTGTAACAGCAGTACAAACCTTTTCAGCATAACCACCGAAACGCGTTAAACAGGCCACGCGTTTTCCAATCCAATTGGAAGAAACTCCTTCACCAACGGCTTCAACAATTCCAACCACATCATATCCCATAACCACAGGAGGTGCAGGCAGTGCAGGATACAACCCTTTCCTTCCTAAAACATCTGCGAAATTCAAACCTGAAACTTCCACTTTTACACACACTTCACCTTCACCTAAAATCGGTTCAGCGACTTCTCGTATTTCAAAAGCTTCGTGGGCTTTTCCGAACTTCGTTAAATAAATTGCTTTCATTATTTCGTTGCGCCGTTACGTTTCAAGATTGTTGTTTTTCCGCTTGCTCGCTTGACATGAATTTCGTCTTGTCCGTTTACTTTTTTATACTGAATGGAAGAAGGCAAATCACCTTTCATACTGGCTGCATTCCAACCCGAAGTCGGCTTTCCGTTCGACATGTAATTGTAAAGGGTACCGTTTGAACAGCCAAAGAATATGCGGTAATCGCGCGCGTTTGAATAATCAGCTACGCACAAATTCGTGCAGGGCTTGGAAGAAAGTACAACTGGATATCCAACAACATTCTTTCCGTTAATGTCCAACATTTCCAATCTCGAATTAGTCAGAATGAGCAACTGCTTCTTTCCATTTTTAAATGCGTCTATCTGCTCCACACCGCGTATTTCGGCTGAAAGCGTAACAGACCACGTTGTTTTTCCTCCTGAAATCCATTCGATTTTCGAACCGCTGTATTTGACTTGGTCTGTTTTTCCGGTGATGTGATTGGTTACAGATTTCGTTTTCCCAGATTCTACAATTGGCGCAGGTGTGCGTGCAACTTCAGGAACGACTGTTGTGGTATCTGGAATAACAACCTCGGGAACTTCCTTTTGAGCACTTCCTTTTCCAACTAAAATTATTTGGGTTTTGTCGGCCACTGGAGAATAATGCCAAACGCGCCATCCGTTGCCCAGCTTGGGAGACAGTGTGCTTGAGTATTGCGTATCCGCACCAGTGATTACTCCCCCACACGGCAAGGATGGCATTTTCTCACCTATTGACCCTGCTGTTGCAAGGAATTGCTGATGCGCCAGAAGCAATTCCTTTGACTCCGCGAAGAGAAAAAAGTTCTTATACTTCACACCATAGTATTTTACTTCACTCGGATAAACTTTATCCATTGCGAACAGCTCTGCCGCGTTTGCTTCACGAATCGGAGCTAATGCAATTGAGTCCGAGAATAATATTCCCACATTCACACTGTCCGATTTCAAACCTAAAGCGTATATCATTCCGCTGGCATCTGGAACGTCTGCCCCGAAATTCGCCATTGCCAATTCGCCCGTGGCGTTGTTGCTCAACCAATCTAACAATGAAGCGTTCTTCGCTGCTTCCTGTTCCATTCGAAGACTTAAGAACCCAGTGCGGGCATCTTGCGGACGAAGAGAATCGAGGTAAGTCAGCAGCGCTGATGAACTTCCAGCATGAACTGCCTTGAACCAATAACTCGTATTGGTCCTTCCATTCGTAAATACTTTTTGAAACTGAAAACTAGATTGATTGGAAGGAAGGTTCAACGCCTTACATTGAAATCCAGCAATCATCGAGGATTCACTTCCTCGCATATCGTCTAGGGCTGTCCAAACCTGATCTACTCTGAAATAATAATGGCAATTCGAATCGAAAGAAGTAGTCCCTTTCACACACATGAACGACGGGGAATCATCGAGCTGACTTCCCTCTGCGGGAAGATCAATATTTCCATTTCCGTAAATGGCATAAGGTTCTTGAATAAGAAATTTCAATTCAGGAAATTTAGCGTTCCACTTTGAAGCGAGCGCTTGACCTTCTTCACCGTATCCAACGGGAAGGACAATCAAATCATCTGACCCGTTTTCTACGATCCAAACAGACTGACTTTCGAATTTCAATCCTTGCGGGTCAGCTGAAATTTCTTGAAGCATTCGACCTATACCTTCACTCAATGACAATTCTGCAGACCACTCAATGGCTTCAGAAAATGCATCAGCCTTATTCAACTCTACAACACCTGTTGCGGTTGAAGGAATGTAGGCCAATGGACTTGTCCAATCGGCGTGACTTCGATTTAAAAAATAATAAACGCCGCCTATTCCTGCTGCAACAAGGAAAATGGCTAGAACAAAACGAAGGGTATGTTTAAATGGGCTCATGCTTCCTTACGAAAATAGATTTCGAATGGAAGTGAATTCCAACAAAAAGGGCTGTCTTACAACAGCCCTTTGTTAATGAATTTCGATAGTGATTACTTCGAAAGTGCGCTTCTTGAGATGACAATTTTCTGTACTTCGCTTGTTCCTTCGTAGATCTGTGTAATCTTCGCATCGCGCATCATACGCTCTACGTGATACTCTTTAACGAAGCCATATCCACCGTGAATTTGAACCGCTTCAACTGTGTGCTTCATAGCAACAGTAGAGGCATATAACTTCGCCATAGCACTTGCTTCGTCGTAGTTCATACCTTGATCCTTCATCCAAGCCGCCTTGTATACTAACAATCGTGCAGCCTCGATTTCAGTAGCCATATCAGCTAATTTGAAAGCGATGGCTTGGTGTTGTGAAATCTCTTTTCCGAATGCCTTTCTCTCTTTCGAATAAGCCAAAGCCAATTCATAAGCACCCGCAGCAATACCTAAAGCTTGTGCAGCAATACCAATACGTCCACCGCTTAAGGTCTTCATCGCGAACTTGAATCCAAATCCGTCTTCTCCAATGCGATTCGCCTTTGGAACTTTCACGTCGTTGAATAACAACGTGTGAGTGTCGCTTGCTCGGATACCCATTTTATTCTCCTTCGCACCAACGATGAACCCTTCCATTCCGCGTTCAACGATTAATGCATTAATTCCTTTGTGTCCTTTTTCCGGATCGGTTTGCGCAATTACCAAATAAGTAGAAGCAGTGCTTCCGTTGGTAATCCAGTTCTTTGTTCCGTTCAACAAATAATAATCGCCCATGTCTACAGCGGTAGTTCTTTGTGAAGTCGCATCAGAACCAGCTTCTGGCTCAGAAAGACAAAACGCTCCGATTTTTTCCCCGCTCGCCAAAGGCTTCAAGAATTTCTCTTTTTGCTCAGCGTTTCCGTATGCTTCAAGACCGTAACACACTAACGAGTTGTTCACACTCATACATACTGAAGTAGAAGCATCGATTTTCGAAATCTCTTCCATAGCAATGGCGTAAGAAAGGGTATCCATTCCACTTCCTCCATTTTCTGGACTCACCATCATTCCCATGAAACCAAGCTCCGCTAATTGCTTTACTTCTTCCGTTGGAAAACGCTGATGCTCGTCGCGATCTATTACGCCTGGTTTTAATACGTTCTGCGCGAAATCTCTTGCAGCAGCCTGCACGGCCAAATGTTCTTCTGATAAT
>JBILTL010000155.1:0-4098 GCA_044371535.1 Flavobacteriales bacterium
CCAGGCATTACAACCTTGCGCTTCTTGTAAGAAATCCCTGACTTAATAATGATCTCACGAACTTCTTTCGCAGAAAGATTTGGGTAATACGACATAATCGCAGCTGCTACACCAGCGGTAACTGGAGAAGCCATACTTGTTCCGCTTAATGGTCCGAATGCATTATCCAATACCGTTGCATAAATGTCAACACCAGGAGCATAAATATCTACCGTCTTGTCGCCGTAGTTAGAGAAGTCAGCAGACAAGTGATCAATTGAATTGTCGCTTGCGCCAATTTCCAACCAAGTTGAGCATGTCTTTCCGTTTGCATAACGTGGAGTTGGGAAATTGTCTTTCACATCAACATCTTTCGCATCGTTACCCGCTGCGTGAACCAACAATACACCTTTCGATTCAGCATACATAACTGCTTCGTCTACAACATCTTTGAAAGGAGAGTGAGATTTACCAAAGCTCATGTTAATCACGCGAGCACCGTTGTCTGCTGCATAACGAATTGCATTTGCAACGTCTTTGTCGCGCTCGTCGCCGTCTGGCACACAACGAATAATCATCAACTGTGCAGTCTTGCAAATTCCGTCCATACCCATTCCGTTGTTCGTAGCACCTACGATACCGGCAACGTGTGTTCCGTGAAGTGCTTCAGGTCCATCGATGTGGTTGTTTCCGTAGTTGCGCTCACGTGGATTGCTGTAATCGTCGCCCACAACAGAACGTGGATTGAAATCTAAGTTGTAAGAATAATTCAATTGATTGTTATAATACCCAGCATATTCTTCTAGGTTAATGCCTCGCATCATGATGTTCAACACCATGCCTTTCGCTGCTTTCGCTGCATCATCCGTAGGTTCATAAGCAGCCAATTGCTCCGCTGTGAAGTCGTTGCCTAAAGCCATAGCCAAAACTTCTTTATTCGCTTTAAACGTTGTTAAAAACGCATTGAACTGAGCCGCTTCTTCCTTCACACCTTCAACTCGCTTCTCATATTCTACTTTAATCTTTTCGTATTTCGCGAAATCTGCTTTGTCTGAAGATGCAATTGATGCCGCATCTTTTCCTTCAAAACGCTTTTTCAACATGCCATAAACACGAGTTAATTCCAAGTTGTCTTGCGTAACATCACCACCCTTTCCACCAATGAAACTCCATCCGTGAACATCGTCGATGTAACCATTCTTATCATCGTCAATTCCGTTGTTC
This sequence comes from Flavobacteriales bacterium, assembly GCA_044371535.1. GTDB lineage: Bacteria > Bacteroidota > Bacteroidia > Flavobacteriales_D > Sanyastnellaceae > CAIZGX01. The sequence continues at coordinate 1,204 of JBILTL010000155.1, forward strand.
GCAATCTCACCTTTGTTTGTCCAAATGTTCGAATTCAAATCTTTGTGGAAAGTCTCCGAACCACTGTCAATAATTGCAACTACCACAGGTGTTGCAGTCTTTCCCTTTTCAGTCATGTAAGCATGTGCTTTAACTGCACTAACTCCAGGAAGCCCGTCAGTAGACATGTCTGCGTGTTGCCACTGTGTTTTAATGTCAGCGTTCTGAGCAGAAACCGCGAACGGAATAAATAATGCCGAGAAAACAATTGAAGCGAACTGCTTTGATAAGAAAGAATTCTTTTTCGAATTCAAAATTGGTTTGTTCATATGTGTTTAGTTGATGTTGCGAAATAAGGAAAGAAAGTTCGGATTATTGCTTCATAATATAAAAAAATATGTCATTTCCATCAGATCTTGAAATTGCACAGGCGTGCAAGATGAAGCACATCAATGAAATTGCTTCGAAGCTGAACATCAATACCGATGACTTAGAGCATTACGGCAAGAACAAAGCAAAGCTTCCCCTCAATCTAATTGACGAAGCAAAGGTTAAGCAGTCGAAATTAATTTTGGTTACTGCAATCACTCCAACACCTGCTGGAGAAGGAAAGACCACCACTTCCATTGGGTTGAATGAAGGGTTGAATAAATTAGGAAAGAAAGCTGTTGTCGTTCTTCGCGAGCCTTCTTTAGGTCCAGTTTTCGGAATCAAAGGTGGTGCTGCTGGAGGGGGCTATGCACAAGTGGTTCCGATGGAAGACATCAACCTTCACTTCACCGGAGACTTTGCTGCGATTGAAAAAGCAAACAATTTACTTTCAGCATTAATAGACAATAACCTTCAGAATAAACAAGGAAACTTGGGGCTTGATCCACGCTTGATTTATTGGAAGCGCGTGATGGACATGAATGACCGTTCATTGCGAAACATTACCATTGGCTTGGGTGGAACTGGAAACGGAATTCCTCGTCAAGACGGTTTCAACATTACTCCTGCTTCTGAGGTCATGGCTATTCTTTGCATGAGCAAAGACCGTGAAGACTTAAAGAAAAAATTGGGTAACATCTTCGTTGGATTCACTTACGATCGCAAGCCAATCTATGCACGTGATTTGAAAGCGGAAGGTGCTATGGCTCTTCTTCTGAAAGATGCTATCATGCCAAACCTGGTTCAAACATTAGAGGGCAATCCTGCCATCTTACATGGAGGACCATTCGCAAACATTGCACAAGGAACTAACACCATTATGGCTACGAAGATGGGAATGTCTTTGGCCGACTATGTCGTGACTGAAGCTGGATTCGGTGCAGATTTAGGTGCAGAGAAATTCATGCATATCAAGTGCGGTGCAGCAGATATTGCTCCAGATGCAATTGTTCTCGTTGCAACCGTTCGCGCTTTGCGTCACCACGGAGGAGCGAAAAAAGAAGAGTACAACACTGCAAATATGGAGCGCGTAACCAACGGTTTCGCGAACCTTGAGAAGCATATCGAAAACTGTAAGAAGTTCGGTATTACCCCTGTTGTGGCGTTGAACCACTTCCCTACCGATTCACAAGAAGAAATCGATTTCGTTATTGCGAAATGTGCTACAATGGGCGTTAAAGCTGTTGTTGCGAAAGGATTCTCGGAAGGTGGAAACGGTATGATGAATCTGGGTGAAGCAGTATTGGATGTGATTGAAAACGGGAACAACGAGTTCCGTAGACTATACTCTAACGATCAACCTGTTAAGGAAAAGATTAAAATTATTGCGAAAGAAATCTACGGCGCAGAGCGTGTGAACTACACGAAAGAAGCTGAAGGAAATCTTCGCACCATTGAAAAATTAGGCATTGCGAACTTCCCTATTTGTATGGCGAAGACGCAGAAGTCATTTAGCGACGATGAATCGAAGATTGGTCGTCCAACAGGATTCACTATCACCGTTCGTGAATTTGAATACGCTGTAGGTGCTGGATTCATTATTCCTATTTTGGGTGAAATGATGCGTATGCCAGGATTGCCTGCAGTTCCTGCAAGTGAGCATATGGACATTGATAACAACGGTATTATTACTGGATTGTCTTAAATCATGAAGGCTTCTTTAAACTACCAAGCATTGAAGAACGGGCAACCCGTCTCCGATGCTTTGGTGGTTGAAGTGCCTGTTCAATTGTTTATTGAAGAAGAACCGTTAACGGTTTCTATGTGCACGCCTACTCACATTCGTGAATGGGCTTTTGGAATTTTATTTACGGAAGGAATAATTCGTTCAGCCGAACAAGTCCTTTCGTATTCTGAAGAAGAAGTTGATCATCAGATAACCATTCGCGTTTCTTTGAATAATGCCACACAGGCCATCACGAACAAGCGTTCGTTGCTTAGTGTGTCTGCTTGTGGAATCTGCGGGAAGACGGCGTTTGAGCCGGCTTCGCGAAGCGATGACGAGCAGAGCTCGATGACACTAAATGATGACGACCTTCGTTCGATGACGCTTCGTGATGATATTGCGAAAATGATGGTTCAGTTGCGAGAGGTGCAATCGTTGTTTGAAGAAACAGGCGGCTGCCACGCTGCTGGAGTATTCAATAGAGAAGGCCAGCTTATTTTCGCTAGCGAAGACATTGGCCGACACAACGCCGTTGACAAAGTAATTGGACACCTGCTCCTAAACAATCAATTACGCTCGGCCAAATATATCGTTGTTAGTGGAAGAGTTTCTTACGAGATTGTCGCGAAGTGCTTTGCTGCCGGAATACCCAATCTTGCGGCTGTTTCCTCTCCTTCATCATTGGCCGTTGACTTCGCAAAAGAATTAGGCCTATCGCTCTTTGCCTTCTGCAGAGAGAATCGTATAACACAATACGCCTAAAATAAAAATGCCCCTTCCGAAGAAGAGGCATTTCCTAGATTTAAGAAATCTTATTTCTT
>JBILTL010000157.1:0-4039 GCA_044371535.1 Flavobacteriales bacterium
CTAGTTCTGATGAATACATATGACAAATATACCTAAGAAACTTATGTATTGATGAATTTATTGTTCAGACAAAAAAAAAGGAGCGAAAACTTCGCTCCTTTTTTTTAATATCTAATTTCAATTAGTTTCTTGCTCCTCTCACAAATAACATTTCATCTACAATGTTCTTTCCGCCCATAAGCTCTTCAACAATAAACAATACGTAACGAATGTCAACAGCAATGGTGCGTTGCAATTCTGGTTCATAAGCAATGTCACCGCTCATAGCTTCCCAGTTTCCGTCGAATGCAATACCGATCATTTGACCTTTTGCATCTAAAACTGGGCTTCCGCTGTTACCACCGGTGATGTCTAAGTCAGCAATGAAACAAGTTGGTAATTCACCCTTCTCATTTGCATAACGACCGAATTGTTTGTTCTGAATTTTTTGTGCCAATGCTTCTGGTACCAAGAACTCTGGATTGCTGTTATCACGCTTCTCCATAATTCCTTTTGCAGTCGTGTAGAAATCGTAATGAACAGCATCTGCTGCAGTGTAGTCTTTTACTTGACCGTATGTGATACGCATTGTGCTGTTCGCATCCGGAGCATATTGCTTCGTTGGATTCATTTCACGAAGTCCAGCTACAAATTCACGCTGTCCTTTGCTCATCTTCTCGCGAGGAATAAGTTTTCCTAATGCGTCTCCGAATTCACCAGCACTCTTCGCTGTTGCAACAGCAAGGTCTTTTTCAAAAACCTTTTGATTTGGCTTCGCCAAGAAGTTCATCAATTTCGTTTTGTCAACGATAACTGAAGTAGCGAAAAGTTTGTCGGCATAAGCTTGAACGCTTCCTTTGTATTTCGCATCAAGCACTGCGTGCCAAGATGGACGAGCATTTGCTGCAATGCGATTGCGGTACAAGTTGGTTAATGCAACAAACACATCTTTGTCCGTTTGTGTGTTGTATTCAACAAAGAACGCCTCAGCAGAAGCTTTGAATCCATCAAGCATAGCTTGTTTCTTCGTAGCATCGGTTTCAGCAAAATACTTCTCGAAGGTGCGTTGGAATTCAGAAGCCAAGCCCATGAATTCTGCTCCGCCCATTCCAGTTAAACGTGCATACAAAAATGCTTTTTGTGTTTCGTTGGTTGAAGAATAAAAGTCTTGCAACATCGGAAGTGACTTGCCGTATTTTTCGTTAGCTGCAGAATTAGAAGTTAACCACTTCGTGAATCCAGCTTCAGTAGCAGCTTTCTTTCCTTCAACATCTAAACGCTTCAAACCGCGTGTTTGTCCAATGTAGTACTTCCAAGAGTTTGCAGTGCTTGCATACTTTGCAGCATACATCAAACGAACACCTTCGTTCGCATCCATGTTCTTCTTCCAAGTCTCTAATTTCAATCCGAAACATTCAACCAAAATTGGGTTCTGCACGTCAACGGCTTGCTCAACACCATAAGAAGTCAAGTAGCGTGAAGTTCTTGCAGGATATCCCATGATCATGGCGAAATCGCCTTGCTTCACACCACCCATGTTAATAGGAAAGAAGTGCTTAGGCTTCAAAGGTGTGTTGTCTTTGCTGTAATCAGCAGGCTTGTTTTCAGCACCAGCATAAATACGCAGCATGCTGAAGTCACCGGTGTGACGTGGCCACATCCAGTTGTCAGTGTCACCACCGAATTTTCCAACGCTTTCAGGAGGGTTACCTGCCAAGCGAATGTCGCGGTATGTCTGATAAACGAACAAATAGAATTCGTTTCCAGCATAAAATGTTTTTACTTCAGAATTGTATAAGCCGCTTTCGTTCGCAGCCTTCACTAATTCTTTGTTGCGAGCCATAATTGCAGCATCACGCTCTGCTTCAGTCATGTTCGCATTCACAGCGCCCAATACACTTTCAGTTACATCTTCAACACGAACCAAGAAAGAAAGTGTTAAGCCTGGAATTGGAATTTCTTCAGCCAACGACTTTGCACAAAATCCGTTTTGAAGAATGTTGTTTTCTAAAGTTGAAGAAGATTGAATCGCATCGTAAGCACAGTGGTGATTGGTGAATACAAGTCCTTTGTCACTTACAATTTCTCCGGTGCAAAATCCTGCACCGAAACGAACGATCGCATCTTTCAAAGACGCTTGATTAATGTTGTAGATATCGTCTTTGGAAAGTTTTAATCCAAGACCTTGCATTTCAGCTTCGTTAATTTTATTCAACATAGCCACCACCCACATGCCTTCCGTAGCGAACATTGCGCTTGGGAACATCATGAGCACCGTTAGTGCGAGAATGAGATTTTTTTTCATTTGATTTATTTGATGTTTGACGTTTTACTTTCTTAATTTCTTTTTGTTGGCATCCAACTTCGCTTGCTGTGCTTTTTGCATTTCTTCAATGCGAGCAGCGAATCCACCTTTTTTCTTCGGCTTCTTTTTGTTCGCTTCAATCTTCTCACGAATCGAATCTTCATTCACGAAGTACTTCTTAATCGCCCACATTTGGCCAATAGAAATAACGTTCGCAGTGAAGTAGTACAAGCTTAATCCTGAAGGCATGCTGTTGAAGAAGAAGATCATCATGAAAGAGAAGATGTTCATCATCACTTTCATGTTCGGCATTCCCGGTTGAGACATTGTTGGTTGTGAACCCATGCTCATCTTCGAATAAACAAACGTAGATGCTGCCATCAACAGAGTGAATCCACTCACGTGTGCACCATAGAAAGGTATGTTGAAAGGCAAATTCAAGATGCTATCGTAAGCCGCTAAATCTTCTGCCCATAAGAAACTCTTTCCACGCAATACAATCTCCGCAGGGAAGAAGCGGAACATTGCGTAAAGGATAGGCATTTGAAGAAGCACAGGAATACAACCCGCAAAAGGATTAACTCCAGTCTGACGGTAAAGCGCCATGGTAGCTTGTTGCTTTTCCATTGGATCTTTGCCTTCGAACTTCTTGTTAATCTCATCAATCTCTGGTTTCAAGACACGCATCTTCGCGCCGCTTAAGAAGTTCTTCCAAGTGATAGGGAAGAGGACCATCTTAATAATCACTGTTACAATCAAGATGATTAATCCAAATGATAAGATGTAATCAGAAAGGAACCAGAACAATGGACGAACCACATACTTGTTCACGTATCCAATGATCCACCATCCGTAGTCAATGATGTTCGTGAATTCAGCTGCTCCGCTCGCTTCAAGCGCCTTGTATTCATTCGGACCTAAGTAAAATTGGAACTCTGCTTTAGCGTTTGAAGAAGCCTTTGTTTTTAAAGGCAATTCAGCATAGTATGATTTGGTGTGCTGCGAGTCTGCAGGAACGATAATACTTAAGTCAGCATTCTTATCGAATCCTTCAGCGCTGATAATCGCAGCGGTGAAGTAGTCTTGCTTCATTGCCACCCAATTCAATTCTTTCTCAGTGCGCTTTTGATCACCTGCGCCTTCGCTTAAGTAATTGCGGTCCTCTTCCATTTCGCGATAGAAAATAGAAGACTTACTTCTTTCAGCCTGAATTCCTTTTTCCTGCGCCAATCCGTTCAATAACCAACGGAACACCAATGGAGATCCGAACATTTCATTTTCCAATCCCTTCGCCTCGAAACTACATTTCACGTTGTAAGAATTCGGTTCAAGAGAATAAGTCCACTGCAATTGAGCGTTGTTGCTTCCAGTCGCTGTTAAAACAACTGTCGCAGCTCCATCCTTTGCATTTGCATTGCTCGTCGAAGCAACAAAGTTCAATTCACTCGAAAGCAACACAGCGCCGCTTCCGTTCTTCCAAGCAATGTCCATTTTACTTTGAGCAGTATCCCAAAGCTGAACTTGTTTGTCTGAATTGTATTTCTTGTAATCGGCTTCCAGCAATTCTGCTGAATGTAAAAGTCCTCCTTTCGAAGAAATCTTAACTTTTATTTTATTGTTGGAAAGAACCGTGTAGGTCTCTTCTGCTGGCATTGCTGCGGCATCCAATGAGCCATATCTTGCTGTGTTCAATACAGCAACTTGCGCTTGCGCAGAGGTGTCTGTGGTGGCAACAGCAGCAGTGTTCTCTGGAGT
>JBILTL010000048.1:0-13865 GCA_044371535.1 Flavobacteriales bacterium
TGGTGTTTTTATGCTTTTCCCATGAGCATACAACGACTCAATGGATTTTCTTTTATAGAGCCGTTCCTGTTTGGAAAGCGTTTCCATTAGTGGTGATAGAAATAAGTGTTGTAGTTTTTGGAAATCTCTACAGCCCTCAATAACTCTGGGTCTTCGGCATTCATAATGCGAATCATTGCGTTTTCATCGAATAATGCTCGAGCTATTTGAGCTTTATATCGAAGAGCGCATTGCGACTTGAGTTTAGCAACTTCTGCTTTCGTGTAGAGGATATTATTTTCCTTGGCCGAAGTAAGTGTTTTTTCTAAAAGCGCGTCTTCTGTAATGTAGTTTTTTTGATATTGATCGAAGGACTTCCAATTCGCTAGTGCAGCTCTGTTTTGATCGACATAATCGAAGCACAAGTGGCGTAATATGCCGAAGTTAATGATATCAATAAGCGCGAATGATGTAGAAGTAGAATCGAACGGAATGAATACATCTGGTGTAATTCCGCCACCTCCGTATACCACTCTTCCCGAAGGGGTGTAGAACTTTAACGAGTCGACGTGTGTTATTTTTTCTTGGTTGAATAACTCACCGCTTAACCAACGTTGATGCGTTTCGTTGAAGTACTTCGAAGAATCTCCGTAAGGCTTTTGAATGCATCTTCCTGTTGGTGTGTAATAGCGAGCAGTTGTTAAACGAAGAGCGCTTTTGTCTGGAAGTTCAATTTCACTTTGAACCAATCCTTTACCAAACGAGCGTCTTCCAACAACAATTGCACGGTCCCAGTCTTGTAAAGCACCTGCGACAATTTCGCTTGCTGAAGCGCTGTATTCGTCGATGAGCACTGTCACTTGAACATCTGCAAATGAACCTCGTTTTTGTGTGTTGTAGTCGTTTCTACCGGCATGTGTTCCTGATGTGTAAACCATCAAGTGGTCTTTTTCTAAAAACTCTTCAGCAATGCTTGTGGCTTGATCAAGCAGTCCACCCCCGTTACCGCGCAAGTCAAGAATGAATTTTGAGCACCCTTGATTTCTAAGCGAGTTTCCTGCCGTGAGAAATTCATTGTAGGTCGTTTTTGCGAAACGATCAATTTTAATGTAACCAAGCCCGTCTTCAACTTTATAGAACGACGGTACGCTTGGAAGAGGAAGAGAGCCTCTTTCAACATTGTAATTAAAATATTCCTTTTTGCGAAGCACACTTATGTTTACTTGGCTTCCCGCCTCACCCTTCAACATTTTCATGACACCGTCGTTATTCAACGACTTTCCTGAAATATCTTGTCCATCTACTTGAACGATTCGGTCACCGGACTGAATACCCGCGCGGAAACTAGGTCCAAAAGGCACAACACGATTCACCATTAGTGAGTCACGAAGAATTAAGAACTCTACACCAACACCTTCATACGAGCCAGACATTTCTTCTTTCGCCTTGGCGTATTCCTCGGGGTTTAAGTAATAGCTATGCGGATCTAAATTTTTAAGAATAGATGCAATGGCATCGTCGATAATTTTCTTTTTATCTACGTCATCTACGTAGTTGTCTTCAATAAAATCAATAAGACTTACAAGCTTATTCGGATTGTCTTCAGTTCCGGTTTTTATGCTCAATAAGTTTTTATCGGCGAGAAGAGTCCCAATGAGAATTCCAGCGATTAAAACAAACGCGTAATACAAAGGCTGCAAAGGAGACTTACCAGATTTTTCGTTTTGTATTTCTTCAGACATGGTTGTGATTCGAAGTTGAAAAGATAGCGTTATTCTGGAAGTTCTCGTTGAACAACTTCAATTCCTGAATTTTTTAGGAAGTCTATTGCGGTTGTGTCTTTGTAGGCATCTAGATAGACCATGCGCGTGATACCCGACTGAAGAATGAGTTTACTGCAATCTTTACAAGGACTTAGCGTGATGTAAAGCGTTGATCCGTGAGCGTTATTGGTAGATTTCGCGACTTTTAAAATAGCGTTAGCTTCTGCATGCAAGACGTACCAATGTGTTTCTCCAATTTCGTTCTCACAAGTATTTGGAAATCCGCTAGGCGTTCCGTTGTAGCCATCGGAAATGATAACGCCGTTTTTCACAAGAAGTGCACCCACTTGTTTGCGGGTACAATGCGAAAGCTTAGCCCATTCTTTGGCCATGCGCAAGTACGCGAGGTCGTACCTCAGTTGCTTTTGTTCCTCAGCTGTTGGCATGGAAAAAGACTACGAAAGAGAAATTAATATTCGTCTTCGTTGAAGAAGAAATCTTCTTTTGTTGGGTAGTCTGGCCAAATGTCTTCGATGCTCTCGAATACCTCTTCTTCGTCTTCTAATTGTTGAAGATTTTCAACGACTTCCAATGGTGCTCCAGCACGCATTGCGTAATCGATTAATTCTTCTTTTGTTGCAGGCCAAGGTGCGTCTTCGAGATATGAGGCCAATTCTAAAGTCCAGTACATAGTATTAACGCTTAAGGGTTTTTTACGTTACGCGAATATAACATTTTTGAGCACGTGTGCAAGAAATGATTATTTCGTGAGCTTCGGCATGCGCCCTTTCTTATATACGTTGCGGACTACAGGGGTTTTCTTACGCAGTTCTTTTTGCTCTTCCTCACTCAAGTGAGTGATGCTTTGGCACTCTTCAGAGCAACAATTCTCGTATTTCTCTTTGCATTTGTCGCATTGGATGAATAAGATGTGACAACCGAGATTCAAACAATTCGTGTGATGATCGAAGGGTTCTCCGCATTGATGACACGTTGCAATAACCTCATCGGAGATGCGCTCTGCAAGACGTTCATCGAAAACAAAATTCACCCCCTTGAATTTAATATCCAGGTTATTTGCCTTTGCGTCGCGAGCGTATTTAATGATTCCGCCTTCAAGGTGATAGACATTTTCGAAACCTTTGTGTTTCATGTAAGCTGAAGCCTTTTCACAACGAATACCGCCGGTGCAATACATGAGCACTTTTTTGTCTTTGTCGTTTTGAAGAATATCTTCCACCACCTGAAGCTCTTCGCGGAAGGTGTCTACATCTGGACAAATAGCGCCTTCGAAATGCCCCACTTCACTTTCGTAGTGATTGCGCATGTCTACAACAACGGTGTTCGGGTCGGAAAGCTGTTGGTTCCACTCTTCAGCGTTAAGATATTTTCCTGTGTTCGAAGGGTCGAAGTTTGGATCTTCAATTCCGTCTGCAACGATTTTATTTCGAAGTTTTACCTTCAAGGCGTAGAACGATTTTCCTTCGTCCACCGCGGTGTTCAGACGAATACCATTGAGGAAATCGATTGTGAAAAGATCTTTTACAAAGGCCTCGAAGTTTTCTGTTGGAACAGAAATCTGGGCGTTAATTCCTTCAGATGCGATGTAGGTTCTGCCTAGAACTCCAAGTTCGTTCCAACGTGCGAAAAGCCCGTCGCGAAAGCCTTGTGGATCTTCAATCTGATGGTATTTGTAAAATGAAACTGTTGTTCGCGGAGTGCTATCCGCGAGCATACGTTGGCGCAAGACGCGCTTGTCTTCTGTGTTGTATAATTTTTTCACCTGAACAAGTATAGATTATTCTAGATGGTGCAAAGTTAAACCTGAAATTAGATTTCAAACTGAGCGATGTCATCTAATTTCCTGCGAATGAAGTCAATGTCCATAGAGGTGACTAGGTCCATTCGAAAAGGTTTGAAGTTCGGGATTCCTTTGAAGTAATTGGTGTAGTGACGTCTCATTTCGAGCACGCCTAATTTTTCTCCTTTCCAACGAAGTGAAAATTCGAAATGACTTTTACACGCGGCAACGCGTTCTTCTATGGTTGGCGGAGGAAGTAATTCCTGTGTTTTGAAGTAGTGCTTAATTTCTCTGAAAATCCACGGATAGCCAATGCTGGCGCGGCCAACCATGATTCCGTCTACACCGTATTTGTTTTTGTATTCCCACGCTTTTTCAGGAGAGTCGATATCGCCATTCCCGAAAATAGGAATATGAATGCGCGGGTTTTCTTTCACACGTGCAATGAGTTCCCAGTTGGCTTCACCCTTATACATTTGAACACGCGTTCTTCCGTGAACGGTGAGTGCTTGAATGCCGATGTCTTGAAGTCGTTCAGCAACCTCTTCAATGTTCTTGGAACCTTCGTCCCATCCCAATCTTGTTTTCACTGTAACCGGAAGTTTCGTTGCTTTTACAACGGCTTCTGTCATAGCTACCATTTTCGGAATGTTCTGCAGAATGCCCGCTCCAGCGCCTTTGCAGGTTACTTTGGAAACTGGACAACCGTAATTGATGTCTAATAAGTTGGGGTTTACCGATTCAATGATTTCGGCACTTTTCACCATGGATTCAATTTCGCTACCGAAAATTTGAACACCAATGGGTCTTTCGTACTCGAAGATATCGAGCTTCATTCTGCTTTTAGCAGCATCGCGAATAAGACCTTCACTGCTAATAAATTCTGTGTACATAAGGTCTACACCCTGTTCTTTGCAGACCATACGGAACGGCGGATCGCTCACATCTTCCATGGGAGCGAGCAGCAACGGAAATTCAGGAAGTTCAATATCACCAATCTTTACCACGTGCTTGGGTTTAGATGGTCATAATGTCTTTGTCTTTCGCGGCTAAGACTTCATCTACTTTTTTGTTGAACTTATCTGTAAGTTCTTGAACCTTCGATTCACCTGTTTTTGCTTCGTCTTCAGGAAGACCGTCTTTCTGCGCTTGCTTAATGAAGTCTAACGCTTCTTTACGAGCCGTGCGAATTCCCACACGCGCATTTTCTCCTTCAGAATGTGCACGCTTCGATAAATCGCGACGACGTTCTTCAGTCAACATTGGAACAGCAATCATGATTACATCGCCGTTGTTTTGCGGATTCAAACCGAGGTTTGCTTCCATGATACCCTTCGAGATAGCGTTCAACATACCCTTTTCCCAAGGCTGAACGTTGAGTGTTCTAGCATCAGGAGTGGTAACGTTTGCAACGTTTTTCAACGGAGTCATAGTGCCGTAGTAGTCTACGCGAACACCGTCTAACATAACAGGACTCGCCTTTCCAGCGCGCACTTTGTTTAATTCGTTTTCTAAGTGAGCAATGGATTTGTTCATTGCTTCAGCTGCCTCGTCGAGGGCCATTTTAACTTCTTCAGACATACTATTGTTCTGCTTTAAAATTCTACTTTGGTTCCAATGTTTTCGCCAGAAACTAATTTCAGAAGGTTACCTTCTTTGTTCATGTCGAAAATGATGATCGGCAATTTGTTTTCGTTACACAAGGTGAACGCGGTCATGTCCATAACGTTCAATCCCTTCTCATATACCTCGTTGAAAGTAACTACATCGTACTTCGTTGCTGAAGGATCCTTCTCGGGATCTGCAGTGTAGATGCCGTCTACACGTGTTCCCTTCAACACTACGTCTGCTTCCACCTCAATGGCACGAAGCGATGCTGCAGTATCGGTTGTGAAGAAAGGATTTCCTGTTCCTGCTCCGAAGATGACTACACGGTTTTTCTCTAAATGTCTTACCGCCCTTCTCTTGATGAAGGGCTCGCAAATTTGTTTCATCTCGATAGCACTTTGCAAACGCGTTGGAACGTGAGCCGATTCCAATGCACTTTGAAGCGCCATGCTGTTAATCATAGTGGCTAACATACCCATGTAATCGCCTTGTGTGCGCTCCATTCCGCCTTGTTCTGCTTGAACCCCGCGGAAGATGTTTCCACCCCCGATAACAATTGCGACTTCAACTCCTTTTTCCCAAACAGCTTTAATTTCTTGTGCGTATTGCATAATGCGCACGTTGTCAATTCCGAACTGTTTGTCGCCCATTAAGGCTTCACCACTTAATTTTAGAAGAATGCGTTGGTATTTCATACTTCGCGAAGTTAGTGAATTAGGTCATTCTGCGCCCTATCTTCGCGAACGATTCTACACGATTTATGGAATACGATTTTAGAAATATTGAAGCAAACTGGCGCAAGAAATGGGCCCAGGACGAGTCTTACAAAGTTACCGAAGACCCGAATAAAAAGAAGTTTTATGTCCTAGACATGTTCCCTTATCCGAGTGGGGCTGGTCTTCACGTGGGTCATCCGCTGGGGTACATTGCGTCTGATATATATGCGCGTTACATGCGCCACAAAGGGTTTAATGTTCTTCATCCGATGGGATACGATTCTTTCGGATTGCCTGCGGAACAGTATGCTATTTTAACAGGACAACACCCCGCGAAAACAACAGAGCAAAACATTGAACGCTACCGCGAACAGCTTGATAAGATTGGGTTTTCATACGATTGGAGCAGAGAAGTTCGAACCAGCTCTCCCGAATATTACAAGTGGACACAATGGATTTTCGGATTGTTGTTCAATGCTTGGTACGATTTAGAAAGCAACAAAACTCGTCCAATTTCAGAGTTAATTGAAAAGTTTGAAGAGAACGGTTCATACGGCGTGAATGCCCACATGGACGAAGAATGGTGGAAGACGTATTTGTTGGAAGCTGATCATATTTTCTCTGCTCATTTCGAAGGAGAATTTACAGACACCGATTGGAAAAGCATGAGCGAAGCGCAGAAGGAAGCGTTGCTTATGAATTACCGCGTGTCTTATTTAGCAGACTCTGTGGTGAACTGGTGCCCTGCTTTGGGAACCGTTCTTGCGAATGATGAAATCAAAGACGGCGTTAGCGAACGCGGTGGACATGCCGTAGAGCAAAAGAAAATGCGTCAGTGGAGTATGCGCATTTCTGCATTTTCTGAGCGTTTAATTTCTGATTTAGATACTATCGATTGGCCGGAAAACATTAAAGAAATTCAACGCAACTGGATTGGAAAATCTTCCGGTGCGCGCGTTCGTTTTCAAGCAGAAAAAGAAGTAACGATTGAAGTTTTCACAACACGTCCGGATACTTTATACGGCGTTTCATTTTTAACATTGGCACCTGAACACGAAAGTGTGGAGGTCTTGACTACAGCGGAACAGCGCGATGCTGTGATGGAATATGTTGCCAACGCGAAATTGAAAACAGAACGTGATCGCATGGCCGAGAAAAAGATTTCGGGTGTGTTCACGGGAAGCTATGCCTTGCATCCGTTAACAGGAGAACAAGTTCCAATTTGGATAGGCGATTATGTACTCGCTGGATATGGCACCGGTGCAGTCATGGCAGTGCCCGCAGGCGATCAGCGCGACTATGATTTCGCGAAGCATTTCAACCTAGAAATAAAAAATATTTTTGCTGAATCTGATCTTTCAGAAAAGGCAGAAACCTCGAAAGAAGCCACGCTTGCGAATTCCGATTTTTTAAATGGAATGAACTACCACGCTGCATTTGATGCGGTTTGTGAGCGTTTGGTGGAATTGGGTGCAGGAGAGAAACGCGTGAACTATCGCTTGCGCGATGCCGTGTTTAGCCGTCAACGTTACTGGGGAGAACCCTTCCCGATTTATTACGAAAACGGAATTCCACGTTTAATAGACACTGAAGAATTGCCTACGCAATTGCCCGATGTAGACGCTTATCTTCCAACAGAATCGGGCGAACCACCGTTGGCTCGCGCCAAGAATTGGGAGAGAAACGGCATGCCTATGGAGTGCAACACCATGCCAGGTTGGGCAGGATCTTCGTGGTATTTCTTGCGCTACATGGACCCGAACAATCATTCGGTTTTCGCTTCGGAAGAACGTATCAACTATTGGGGTCAAGTAGACTTGTACATGGGCGGAGCAGAGCACGCAACGGGTCACTTGTTGTATTCTCGTTTTTGGACGAAAGTGTTGTTCGATCTAGGATACATACCGTTTAACGAGCCCTTCAAAAAGATGATTAACCAAGGAATGATCCTTGGGCGCAGCAGTTTTGTTTACCGCATAAAAGACAGCAACACGTTCATTACTTTCGAGCGTAGAAAAGAGTTTGAAACACAGCGCTTGTATGCCGATATTTCATTGGTAGATAACGATAAGTTGAACATTGAAGCTTTCAAGAATTGGCTTCCTGAATACGCAAACGCTGAATTCATGTTGAATGAAAACGGCGAATACACCTGCGGATGGGAAGTTGAGAAAATGTCGAAATCGAAGTACAACGTTCAAACACCAGACGAGTTGGTAGAGAAATTCGGAGCAGACACATTGCGTTGTTACGAAATGTTCTTAGGCCCTGTTGAGCAAAGCAAACCATGGGACACCAAGGGAATAAGCGGCGTTCACAATTTCTTGCGCCGATTCCACCGCTTGTTCTTAGAGAACGAAACGTTCTCCGTTTCTTCGGAAGAAGCCACTGCGGCTGAGATGCGCGTGGTTCACAAGACCATAAAGAAAATTACTGAAGACCTTGAGCGCTTCTCTTGGAATACCGTTGTAAGCGCCTTCATGATAGCCACCAACGAATTGACAGACCTGAAATGCAACAAGCGTCAGGCGTTAGAGCCTTTGGTTGTTATGCTTTCACCTTATGCACCGCATTTGGCGGAAGAACTTTGGAAAAATTTGGGTCATTCCTCTTCTGTCATGAACGAATCTTGGCCAATTGCCGAGAACAAATATTTGGAAGACGATAACTTCGAATATCCGATTTCATTCAACGGAAAAACAAGATTCTTCTTGTCGCTTCCAGTGGACATGAGTGGCGCAGATGTTGAAGCGCAAGTAATGGGGCATGAAAGCACAGCGAAATATTTGGAAGGGAAAACCCCGAAAAAGATTATTGTTGTTCCAAAACGTATTGTGAATGTAGTCATGTAGCACTACCTTTGGTAGTCCATGATTTCCCGTTCCACCATAGATCGAATTTTTCAGGCCACTCTTATTGAAGATGTGGTGGGTGAGTTTGTTCATTTGAAAAAAAGCGGGTCTTCTTATCGCGGTCTTTCTCCGTTTGTGAATGAAAAAACACCGAGTTTTTTCGTCGTTCCAGCGAAAGGTATTTATAAAGATTTCAGTTCTGGAAAAGGCGGAAACGCCATTGATTTCCTCATGCAGCACGAGAAGCTTTCCTATCCGGAAGCCTTGCGATGGTTGGCGAACAGGTACAACATTGAAATTGAAGAAGAGAGTCAGACCGAAGAACAAAAGGCTGAAAAAAGCGAGCGTGAGCAACTATCTGTTGTCACTGACTTCGCCAACAAATACTTCCAAGATCAAATGTACAATTCGGAAATGGGAAGAGCCATTGGGCTTTCTTATTTCGAATCGCGCGGATTTCGCGAAGACACGCTGAAGAAATTTCAGCTGGGTTATTGTCCAGACGGTTGGGACAAGATGTCCCAAGCGGCACTGTCTGCAGGGCATTCATTAACGTATTTGTTGAAGACGGGATTAACCCGTGAGAAGGACGGTTCTCCGTATGATTTCTTCCGCGGAAGGGTGATGTTCCCCATTCACAATGTGAGTGGAAAGGTGATTGCATTCGGTGGAAGAACACTGAAAGCAGAGAAGGACATTGCTAAGTATTTCAACAGTCCGGAAAGCGATCTCTATCACAAGTCGAATACTTTGTATGGCCTGCACCTCGCGAAGAACGCGATGGTGAAGGAAGACAATTGTTTTTTGGTTGAAGGATATACCGACGTGATTGCGCTTCACCAAGCGGGCGTTGAGAATGTGGTTGCGAGTAGCGGAACGAGCTTGACCGAAGGACAGATTCGTTTGATTCGTCGATTCACGCAGAATATTACCATTTTATACGATGGTGATAAAGCGGGAATTAAAGCGAGTTTCCGCGGTATTGACATGATATTGAAGGAAGGGTTGAACGTGCGCGTTGCAACATTTCCAGATGGAGACGATCCGGACAGTTACTCTAGAAAGCACAGCAGTGAAGAGATTCAGCTGTACGTGAAGGATAACGCGAAGGATTTTATTCGATATAAAACGGCTTTACTTCTCGAGGAAGTAGGCAACGATCCTATAAAAAAAGCGGGTCTTATTCGTGGAATAGTTGACAGCATTGCGCTAATTCCAGATGCCATTAAGCGTTCGGTGTTTGTTCAAGATTGCTCGCAAATCATGGGCATTGGCGAATCTGTTTTGCTTTTAGAGCTGAACAAATCGCTTCAAGAAAATTTAAAGAAAGGCCCCGGAAAGCCAGCATCTTCGGAGGATCCCGGAGTGCACACACCTGTTGAAGCACCTGCTCCAACGCCCTTCGACGAGACTGTTCCTGTTCCCGATACACTGAATGCAGAAGCGCAAGAGCGCGATTTCATGCGCATTCTATTGATGTATGGCGAGTACGAAATGCCTATTGAAATTGTTAACGAAGAAGGCAAGCGTGAAGTCATTCATTTGTCGGTAGCCGATTATTTAATTGGAAATCTTGAGCACGACTTCATGACACTTCAGTCTGAGGTTTATTCGAAGATGTTGAATGAGTATTTGGAATTGGTGAAGGAAAACCAAATGCCAAGTCATCACAACTTCACCTCACACCAAGAAGAAAGTGTTCGCAGTGAGGCCGTGAATGTGCTAACCACACGTCATCAGATAAGTGAAAACTGGAAGAATAAACACGGCATATTAACCGAATCGGAAGAATATATTATAGGAAAGGCAGCGAAAGATTGCTTATTTCGCATGAAAATGCGTCACGTGCAAATTGCGGCCAAAGCAATAGAGACTCAACTGGAAGTTGAAACGAACGAAGACGAAGTAATGATTTTATTGGCTGAAAAGAAGCGATTAGATGACGTGAGAAAGCAGTTGGCAGATAATTTTGGGACGGTAGTATTATAAAAGAAAACATGGAAAAAGCGATAAGATACCCAATGCCGGGTGAGCGTTGGAAGCATTACAAAGGTGGGGTTTACGAAATCATCTCTTTGGCTAATCACAGCGAGACGAAAGAGGCTTTGGTTATCTACAAATCTGTTCCTTTCGGGTCTGTATATGCACGTCCGCTTGAGATGTGGGACGACGAGTGTGAGCTTGGACGCATTAAGTTCAAGCGTTTTGAAATAATTGAATAAGTTGAAAAGTCTACTGTTTGAAGTCACGGTTTCGAATTAAAAACCGCTGTATCTTCGACACAAATAATTACTATATGTTTGAACGTAAAGAATTTAAAAAATATGCTACTGGACACCTAGGTATCAATAGCACAGTGGTGAACGATGTGATCTCTCACATGTATGGTCCAGAGAACATGACTAGAACAGTTATTGAAGAGCGTCACATGCCTTTCCGTGAGGTTGACGTATTTTCTCGTTTGATGGCTGACAGAATTATTTTCTTGGGAACTGAAATCGATGACTACATCGCGAATATTATTCAAGCGCAGTTGTTGTTTTTAGAAAGTACAGATTCTAAGAAAGACATTCAGATCTATATCAATTCTCCAGGTGGAAGTGTATATGCGGGTCTCGGTATCTACGATACCATGCAATACATTAACCCAGACGTTGCAACGATTTGCACAGGTATGGCTGCTTCAATGGGAGCTGTTTTGTTGTGCGCAGGTCAAGCGGGAAAACGCACAGGATTGAAGCACTCACGCGTTATGATTCACCAACCTTTGGGTGGTGCGCGCGGACAAGCTTCAGACATTGAAATCACTGCACGCGAAATTCAAAAGTTGAAGAAAGAGTTGTATGACATCATTGCTACACACAGCGGAAAGTCTTATGATCAAGTATGGGCAGACAG
The DNA here is from genome assembly GCA_044371535.1 of Flavobacteriales bacterium. GTDB lineage: Bacteria > Bacteroidota > Bacteroidia > Flavobacteriales_D > Sanyastnellaceae > CAIZGX01. Next base: position 11,618 of record JBILTL010000048.1, read on the forward strand.
TGATCGCGATTACTGGATGATTGCTTCTGAGGCGAAAGAGTACGGTATGATTGACGAAGTTTTGGAAAGAAAACCATAACCATTTCAATTCACATTAGAGTAGAGACACGACCTTCGTGTCTCTATTTGTTTATAGACCATGAAAACATTTTTTGTTGATGTAGTTGTTCCACTAGCACTTCCGCAAGTGCTTACCTACAGGGTTCCTGTGGCTTGGGAGAACTACGTTCAGCAAGGTGTGCGCGTGGTAGTTCCACTGGGAAAGTCGAAACGCTACACAGCAATAGTTTGGCGCGTGCACGAAGAGGTTCCAAAGGACTATGCTGCGAAGTATTTTGAAGAGGTACTAGACGACGTTCCTGTGGTTTCAGAAACACAGATGCAACTGTGGGAATGGATTGCGAAGTACTACGCTTGCACACTCGGTGAAGTCATGACCGCCGCACTTCCAAGCGGATTGAAATTATCGAGTGAAACGGTTTATACAACAAAGGATCTTGCTGTAGAATTAACACCGAATGAACGTTCGGTTGTAGATGTTATTTTGGAAAAAGATCGCGGTATGGGCGTAATGTCGAAAGACATACAACACTCACTACCAAAGGTTTCCATTCATTCTACATTGAAAAATTTATTGAAGAAAAACGCAATTACTTCATTTGAAGAGGTGAAGGAAAAGTTTATTCCGAAGCGTGTTTCTTATGTAACAGTTGGAGAAAACGGAAACACCGACGAACAACTGCAACATCATTTTTCTGCTTTGGAAAAACGCAATGCAGATAAGCAGATTCAAGTGCTCATGACCTTTTTGCAAATGAGCAAATGGGACGGAACCACAGGAGAATCAGTGAAGAAAAAGGAACTCGAGATACAATCGAAGACCGATGCTTCTGCTATATCAGCATTGGTGAAGAAGGGAATTCTTGCCATTGAAGAACGCTCTGAATTGCGCATGGTTACTGGAGATCATGAACTGTTACCACTGCCGGTTTTAAGCGAATTGCAACAGACATCTTTCGAAAAGATTAAATCGCATGCTGGAGTCACGCTGCTGCACGGAGTAACCTCTTCAGGAAAAACCGAAGTGTATTTGCATCTTATGCAAGAGCAAATTCAACAGGGAAGACAAGTGCTGTTGTTGGTTCCTGAAATTGCGTTAACATCACATTTAATTGACCGCATTCAGAAGTATTTTGGAACTCGCGTTGGCGTTTACCACAGTGGCTATAGCACCCATGAACGAACAGAAGTGTGGCATCGGGTGCATTCAGATTTACATCGATTCGATGTCGTATTGGCTGCGCGTTCGGGTGTGTTTCTTCCCTTTGAAAATTTAGGTTTAATCATAGTTGACGAAGAGCACGAAGGAACGTTCAAACAGCAAGACCCCGCTCCGCGTTATCATGCGAGAGACACTGCCATCAAGTTGAGTGTTTTGTCAAATGCACAGGTGGTGTTGGGAAGCGCAACTCCTTCCTTGGAATCGTACTTCAACGCGAAACAAAACAAGTATCAGTTGGTTGAAATGTTCGAGCGTTATGGCAACGCCGTTCAACCTAAAATAAACTTTGTAAATCTTCGATCAGAGCTGCAGGCTAAGCGAATGCAAGGAGTCTTCTCTTCGGTGTTGCTAGAAGCCATCGACAGCACCGTGAAGGCAGGCAAACAAGTGATTTTATTTCAAAACCGAAGAGGTTATACACCGCTTTGGGAATGCGAAATGTGTCATTACACGCCCGAGTGTAAGAACTGCGATGTGAGTTTGACCTATCATAAATTTCATCACGAACTGAGATGTCACTATTGCGGTCATCATGAAATTCCTGTTCAGCAATGCCCGTCGTGTGGCGCCAATGCCTTCAAAATGTTGGGCGCAGGAACAGAACGCATTGAAGAAGAGTTAGGCGAATGCCTTCCGCATATTCGCATTTCGCGCATGGACTTGGATGTAGCGCGAGGTAAACACGCGCACCACAAAATCATCTCTGAATTTGAAAGCGGAAAGACAGACGTGCTTATTGGAACGCAGATGGTAACAAAGGGTCTGGATTTCAGCAATGTTCATTTGGTAGGAATTTTAAATGCCGATCGCATGCTGAAGCATCCTGATTTTCGTTCGATAGAACGCGCTTTTCAGATGATGGTTCAGGTTTCGGGAAGAAGCGGAAGACGCGAAGAACGCGGCCGTGTGCTTATTCAAACGTATGATCCCGAGCATTGGGTTTTCCCGCTGATTGAAAACAATAAC
>JBILTL010000158.1:0-4032 GCA_044371535.1 Flavobacteriales bacterium
GCTACGCAGGCGCCACATCCAATACAAGTTGCTGCGTCGAACGCTTTATCTGCATCGTCTTTCGGAATAGGAATCGCATTCGCGTCCATGGTTCTTCCAGAAGTATTCACAGAAACGAATCCACCCGATTGAATAATACGGTCGAATGCTGCGCGATCTACCATCAAGTCTTTCACCACTGGGAAACCTTCTGCTCTCCATGGTTCAATGTAAATGGTGTCACCGTCTTTGAACGAACGCATGTGCAATTGACAAGTGGTTACACCGCGGTTTGGACCGTGCGCTTCACCGTTAATGAACATACTGCACATTCCACAAATACCTTCACGGCAATCGTGGTCAAACGCAATAGCATCTTCGCCCTTGCGAATAATTTGCTCATTCAACATGTCAATCATTTCTAAGAAAGACATATCCGGAGATACACCGCCCAATTGGTAGGTCTCCATTTTTCCAGCAGCAGTGCTGTTGGACTGACGCCAAACTTTTAGCGTAAGGTTCATGTTTCCGTTGCTCATCTTATTTGTATGATCGTTGTTGAACTTTAATGTTTTCGTATATCAAATCTTCTTTGTGCATCTTCGGAGCAGATGGATCACCTGTAAACTCCCATGCAGCAACATAACTATATGTTTCATCTACACGCAGTGCTTCACCTTCTTCCGTTTGGAATTCTTCACGGAAGTGACCACCGCAAGATTCGTTACGATCTAATGCATCTAAACACATCAATTCACCTAACTCAATGAAGTCGGCAACACGCGTTGCTTTTTCCAATTCGGTGTTCACTCCGGTCATTCCTCCAGGAACTTTAACATTCTTGTAGAAATCTTCACGAATCTTACGAACCTCAGAAATGGCGAATTCCAAACCTTCTTTGCTACGCGCCATTCCGCAATAATCCCAAATAATTTTACCCAATTTCTTGTGGTAAGTATCTACGGTTTCAGTTCCTGTTGTTTTGAAAAAGCCTTCCAATCTTTCTCTTACAGCCTTCTCTGCTTCTACGAATTCTGGAGTTTTGGTTGAAATAGCACCTGTGCTAATTTCATCGGCCAAGTAATTTCCAATTGTATATGGAAGTACGAAATATCCATCTGCCAAACCTTGCATTAATGCAGATGCACCAAGACGGTTAGCACCGTGATCGCTGAAGTTTGCTTCACCACAAGCGTAACATCCTGTAACAGTAGTCATCAACTCATAGTCAACCCACAATCCACCCATTGTATAGTGAACCGCTGGATAAATCATCATTGGAGTCTTGTATGGATTCTCAGCTACGATTTGCTCGTACATCTGGAACAAGTTCCCGTATTTCGCTTCAACTACCTTCGTTCCTAATTCACGAATTTGATCTTCAGTAGCGTTGTGCAAACCTTGAACCGTTGCAGCTGTTTTACCATAACGCATAATTGCTGAAGCAAAATCCAAGTAAACTGCTTCACCTGTTGCATTCACTCCGAATCCAGCATCGCAACGCTCTTTCGCAGCACGTGACGCAACATCGCGTGGAACCAAGTTTCCGAAAGCAGGGTAACGACGCTCCAAATAATAATCGCGACGTTCTTCAGGAAGATCGGTTGGTTTTAATTTCTTTGCACGAATCGCTTCCGCATCTTCTTTGTGCAATGGAACCCAAATACGACCGTCGTTACGTAACGACTCAGACATCAATGTCAATTTAGACTGGTGGTCACCACTTACTGGGATACATGTAGGGTGAATTTGTGTAAAACAAGCGTTTGCAAATGCAGCACCTTTGCGGTGCGCGCGCCATGCCGCTGTAACATTCGATCCCATTGCGTTTGTTGAAAGGAAAAATACGTTTCCGTATCCACCTGTACACAACACAACCGCATGACCACTGTGACTTTCAATCTCACCCGTAACCATGTTACGTGCAATAATTCCTCTAGCCTTTCCGTCTACGATAACCAGATCCATCATTTCATGGCGGTTATACAACTTCACACTTCCTTTACCAATCTGACGGCTTAACGCTGAGTATGCACCCAACAAAAGTTGTTGTCCGGTTTGTCCTTTGGCATAAAACGTACGAGAAACTTGTGTTCCTCCGAACGAACGGTTGTCCAACAACCCGCCGTAATCGCGAGCAAACGGAACACCTTGCGCCACACATTGGTCAATGATGCTCGCGCTTACTTCAGCCAAACGATGAACGTTCGCTTCACGTGCGCGGTAATCACCACCTTTAATGGTATCGTAAAATAAACGGTATGTGCTATCACCATCATTCATGTAATTCTTAGCAGCGTTAATACCACCTTGCGCAGCAATAGAGTGCGCACGGCGGGGACTATCTTGAAAACAAAATGCTTTCACTTTGTAGCCCATTTCAGCCAATGAAGCAGCTGCAGAAGAACCAGCCAACCCAGTTCCAACTACAATCACCTCAATGTTTCTTTTGTTCGAAGGATTCACCAAACGAACTGAATTTTTATACTTCGTCCACTTTTGATCAAGTGGCCCTACTGGAATTTTACCGTCTAACTTCATTGGAAGTAATTTTTAATCCGAATTATTTAACCCAACCTAAGTACATCGCAACTGGCATAGATGCGAACAATACTGAAATCACAATTGAAAATACAGATCCAGCCAATTCTATGGTTGAAGCATATTTTCTATGGTTCAATCCCAACGATTGAAATGCGCTTCTGAATCCATGGAACAAATGCCAGAACAACGAGAAACATCCAAGTAAATAAATGACTACAGCCACTGGATTTTGAAACACCAATAACATTTCAGCAAATAAATTCTCGTGCATTACTCCGTCGATCTTCACGTGACTCGGCTCTACTGACAATCCAGTAATACGCGTCTTCAACCAAAAATCTTTCAAGTGAATCACCAAGAAAATAAGAATCAATGTTCCCAACAAAGCCATACTTCTTGAATACCAAGTGCTGCTTGCAGATGGTTTGTTGTAAGCATACTTAATTGGACGCGCCTTACGGTTTTGGAAGTAAAGCATCAATCCGTCTACGATATGTAAAATCAATCCCAAGAACAAACCAATTTCCATGGTTCGCACTATAAGGTTGGTTCCCATAAAATGTCCCCACTCGTTGAAGGTTTCCCCTCCATCGTTGAAGAAAATCATAGCGTTAATTCCTGCGTGAACGACAAGGAATGAAATAAGGAACAAGCCTGTTGCGGCCATCCAATATTTCTTAATAAGTGATGATGTAAAAAGACCCATTTTGGTTTTTGTTTTGCTGTGCGAAAATACAATCGGAAAACGTTCTACAATAGACAAAATAATTTAGAATTTGTTCAAATAGACTTTATGGACGATTTAAGTGTCACCACACTAGGGTAGGTGATATATTTCGCAAACAAAAAAGGGCTGTCCGAAGACAGCCCTTTTCGTTTCTAATTCAAAATGAATTATAATCCGCTGCGTAAGAAACCAGAGATAGACAAGTCTTTATCTACTGACTTCACGTATTGACCAACAGTTAATTTGCTGTCTTTAATGAATTCTTGATTCACCAAAGTAGTCTCTTTAAACCATTTGTTCAAACGACCCATTGCAATTTTCTCAGCCATGTCCGCAGGTTTGCCTTCGTTGATAGCTAATTCTTTTCCAATTTCGATTTCTTTTTGTTTCAATTCTTCTGGAACTGAAGTCTCATCCAATGCTACTGGAGCCATAGCCGCAGTTTGCATAGCAACATCTTTCGCAACATCTGCAGAAGTTTCTTTGTTGAAACCTACGATAGAAGCCAATTTGTTACCTGGGTGGTTGTAGCAATAAACGAATCCAGCGTTGATTTGTGATGCTGTAGACAAATCAATTTTTTCTCCGATTTTACCAATCTCTTCAGTAATTTTTTCTTCGATAGTTAAAGAAGTTCCAGGGAAAGTTAACGCTTTAACCGCTTCTGGACTGCTCGCGTTGTTAGCGATAGCTGCATCCAAAATGCTGTTTGCGAAAGTTACGAAACCATCGTTCTTCGCTACGAAATCTGTTTCGCAGTTCAATACGATAATGTAACCGCT
>JBILTL010000159.1:0-4008 GCA_044371535.1 Flavobacteriales bacterium
ATACAGAACTCTACTACACAGGCCCGGGAAACAATTCAAATGATTCATTGCAAGCTGAAAAGGCGCGCAACTTTGAACTAGGTTTCAAGAAATTTGGAAGATTGAATTTCACGGCAAGCGGATTTTACCGCAGTGTGTACAATGCAATTAGCTACACTCGCTCAAACTCCAACGATGACTGGACTCCCTCAAATTTCACAACCGTGAATTTCTTTGGAGTGAATGCCAATTTACATTGGCAAGTCGGTGATAAAACCTCTTTAAAATTGAATTACACGTACCTCGATGCGCAGTTGGGAACTGAGAATGATGTGCAAAGCAAATACGCACTGTACCATGCGAGACATCGCGTTGCATTCCAATACCGTCAACAAATCACAAACACATTTAGCACAAACCTTACCGTTCGCTATACCGAACGTTTTACAGGAGCGAACTATACAGTCCTTGATTTCCGGGGCATGTGGAAGTTAAATGAAAACATCACCATGAATTTCGATGTAACAAATTTGTTAGACAAAAAATACATTGATCAAGGATTCATTGAAATGCCAGGACGTTGGTTCCGTGTTGGATTTCGTTTCAACATAAACTAGAACAACTCAAGCGATTGAGTTAACTTAGCACACAAGAACAACAGTATGTCGGTATTCGGAAATCTCTTCAAAAAGAAAAGCCCTCAATTGGATGAAGCTCTGAGCTTCGCTCCTATTGTTGCCGATATGCACAGTCATTTGCTTCCAGGAATTGACGACGGTTCTGTGGACATGGAAAATTCCATTGAACTTATTTCAGCCTTGCACAGCATGGGCTACCAGAAGCTCATTACCACTCCGCATATTTTCTGGGACATGTATAAAAACACCACAGAAATTATTCGCGAGAAACAAGCGTTGGTTCAAGCAGAATTGAAACTTCGTGGAATAGATGTTCAGTTGGAAGCTGCTGCGGAATATTACGTAGATGAGCATTTTGAAGAGCTAATTGCTAAAAATGACATTCTTAGTTTTGGAGATAAATATGTGTTGTTTGAATTGTCTTTCGATACCGAGCAGATCAATTACAAGCGCGCGGTCTTCAATTTACAATTGAACGGATACAAACCTATTCTTGCGCACCCTGAACGCTACGAATATTGGCACAGCAACTTTTCCAAATACGAAGATGTTGCAGATCGAGGCATACTAATTCAAATAAACACCAACTGCTTGACGGGACATTACGGTCCAGGTGTGAAGCGCACAGCGGAACGATTGATTGAAGCTGATTTGGTTGATTTCATCGGTACCGACACCCACCACGTGGGTCATTTGAATTTATTGGAAGCCATGCGTCGTTCTCCATTATTGAAAAAATTAATTGAATCTGGAAGACTTCTCAATTCTAAATTGTAGTCATCTAACATTATTTTATTGTAAACAGATACAGAAAAAACTTAAATATCTTAAATTCGAAAAAAAACAAATAACATGAGCAAACAAATTTGGAATATCGACGGCGCCCACAGTGAAATTGGGTTCAAAGTTCGTCACATGATGATTACAAACGTGAACGGCGTTTTCAATTCATACACAGCTACTATGGCTGCAGATTCAGCAGATTTTTCAGATGCTGAAATTTCTTTTGAAGCTGACATCGATTCAGTTAACACTCGTAACGAGCAACGCGATGGTCACTTGAAAAGCCCTGAGTTCTTCGACGTTGAGAAATTCCCTAAGTTGAACTTCAAGTCTTCTTCATTCACGAAGACTGGCGATGGTCAGTACGCAATGAAAGGTATGTTCAACATGCACGGAGTTGAGAAAGAAGTTTCTATGAACGTTGAATTCACTGGAACTGTGGTTGATCCATGGGGACAAGTAAAAGCAGGTTTTGAAATCACTGGATCTTTAAACAGAAGCGAATACGGTTTGACTTGGAACGCTACTAGCGAAGATGGTTCTATCGTTCTTGACGAAGTAATCAAATTAGCGTTGAACGTTCAAATGATCAAGCAAGTTTAAGATTATATCTGAATTCCAAATGTGAAGAAGTAAGTTCTTCCATTCGCGGGTAACAATCCAGGGCCGGGGTAACCTCCGGCCCTTCTTGTGAAATAACTTTCGTTGAAGAGGTTATTCGCGCCAATTTGAAGAGTATACTTCTCTTTTCCGTTATAGGCGAAACTTAAATCGCTGACCTGATAAGCCGGAATTAATCCTGTTGTTGCAGCCGCATTCGGAGTAACAGTATTCAACGCATCGGCAAAAGCATCACTCACTTTGTTCAATTGATACGTCGCAGTGAAGCGATTCAACTTGCACGTCAAACCATAACGCTGAATGCGACGTGGAGCATTCTCAACCATTTTATTTGTTCGGTCTGAAGAGGAACCTGCTACAACTGTCGGGTCGTTCCAAGAAGTGTAAACCGCTTCGTTGTAGGCTATTGAAGCAAAAGTATGCACACTTATTATTCTTCCAGAATGATGTGCTTGGAAAATATTTCCTTCCACATACATCTCAACGCCTTTAGACAATGAAGATCCTATGTTCGTTACATAGCGAATGTTGCTTTGGGTATAGGTTCCTATTCGATCTTGAATATTCATTTGATAAACACTCACGTCGTAGCTCACATAGTTCTTCCATGAACCACGAACACCAAGGTCAATATTCAACGACTCACTGTCTTTTAAATTCGGGTCTACAACGTCTGTAGTGGCTGAGGGAACAACTTCTGAAAATGTCATTGGACGAAAGGCTTGAGAAGCATTTGCGTAAATTTCATTTTTCTCGTTCAAGTGGAACTCGGCTCCTACTCCGGCAAGAACTTTTGAAACTGTACGCTCTTGTAAAGGAATATCTCCGCTGTTGTAATTCACTGTTCCGCTTCCATAAGCGCTTATCTGCTCGAAACGAACCCCCGGAACAAACAACAAACGCTTTCCTACGTACAACGCCTGTTCTGCAAATAGCGCGAAGTTCTTCGTACCGAAAACGTAATTCACTTTATACCCTAAAGAATCTAAATCCATGTTGTAATCGAATCCTGTCGTGCCGTTTCCCTTTTGATGACGGAAAGTCTTCGCTTGATAAGCGCGAGCACCGAAGGCCAATGTCTGCTTATTTCCGAAGAGATTGAAGGCATACTTTCCACGCAATTCACTTCCAATATTTTGATAACGGTCGCTGTCTACCCTGCGAACAGCGTAATCGTTCGTGGTGCTTAGGACATTATCGGCAGTAGTAATCGGATCTAAAAACCCTACACTTCCACGCGTAGCAAGCAACCCAAAGGTTTTTAATTCAAGTTGAAATTTTTCCGATGAAACTATATCCAACTGCACATTCATCAAATTCCATGGAATGTTTATCCAATTGCGTGCGCGAAAGCTCTGTTGTGCATTTTGTTGAAACTGCGCATCGGTTAATCCACCTGGCTGTTGACTCATCATGGTCGAGTGAGTATACTCGGCCTTCAACTTCACATGCTTGCTGAAATCATAACCCAACGCGATAAATCCTGTTTGTGTTGAATAAGCACTATTCTCTCTCCAACCGTCTGCCGATCTTCTGTGATAAAATGAATAGAATGAAAATTTATCCTTGCGAACGCCAGTGCTAATGAAATTATTGAACAAACCGTAAGAGCCGAAAGTCTGACGAATCTTTGTCTCACTACCGTTCGCTGTGGGGGCGCTGTCAAAGACATAGTTAATCATTCCTCCGAACTGAGGACCATATTGAAGACTGCTTGCTCCGCGAAGCACTTCAATCCTTTTAACCGCATCGGCAGGCGGAGTGTAATACGCTTCAGGATAACCGAAAACATCAGAGGCGATGTCATAACCATTCTGACGCATATTGAATTCCCAAGAGCGATTCGGACTAAGTCCGCGCGTGGCGATTCCTGTTTGAATGCCACTTCCATCGCTTTCCCAAACCATAATACCAGGTATTCTTCCGAACAGCTGACGTGAATTGTTCGACGACAGATCAATGTTCAATTTCTCTGGCGTAACAAAAG
>JBILTL010000049.1:0-13734 GCA_044371535.1 Flavobacteriales bacterium
ACTGTATGTGATTGCGCTTAATCTAGCTCAAGGAGTTAGACAAGTAAGTCTCGCCAACGACCCCGCTCCTGGTAGTTGGTAATGAGGCTTCGCCGAAGGGAGATCGCCAAAGACAAATTCTGTAGTCGGAGGTTAAAAACACAGGATAAGCAAGATTTTGGATGTTATTAACCTGCGTCTTGTCGAAAACCACTAAATAACTAAGCATGTAGAAACCCTTTTGATTCCTTGTTTGGACGCGGGTTCGAACCCCGCCGGGTCCACAAAGAAAAGCCTCGAGAGATCGGGGCTTTTTTTATTTATTTCATTTTGCGAATTCGACCTTCTTGAGTTTGTTCCAACGTCCTCTGGTGAAGTCCGGAATTTCATCAGGAGCGGAATTATTGTTTAAGGAAATTTCAGTAAGCGGACTCAAGCATGACCATTCCGCTAAATCGTAAACTTCCATGTCTAAAGGCAATCCGTTATGAAGGCAATAGATCAATCGGTAATCCATGATGTAGTCCATTCCGCCATGTCCACCAACTTCTTTCGCTTTCTCTTCAATGTCAATGACAATCGGATGTTTGTACTTCAACATAATTGAATCTCTCATTCCGTCTGAAACATAATCGTGCGCCGTGAATTTGAGATGATTCGGATTCAATTCTTCACTCAACATTTTTGAATCGAGCGCATACCCTTCAACCGGATATTTATTTGCGAATCCTTCCGTGCCTGTGAGCTGATACATGCGCGTATACGGACGAGGCGTTGCGACGTTGTGTTGAATTTCAATGGTCTTTCCCATCTCAGTTCGAATCATGGTTGTGGTGTGATCTCCGTTTTGGAAATTGCTTAATTCTATATTTGATTTCTGTTTGATGTGCGCTGGAATGTTCACCACTTTCGTGTCCATTGAAACGAGGTAATTCATTTTATCTCCGCGATGAATATTGAGTGCGAAGCAAGCAGGGCCCATGCCGTGTGTTGGACAAATGTCTCCTCTATGATGCTGGTTGTAATCTAGTCGCCAGTTGTTCCAATAGTATTTCCAGAATGGCTCGAGGTTGTGAATGTATGAACCTTCAGCGTGAAGAATCTCTCCGAACAGTCCTTGCTGCGCCATGTTCAACGAAGTCAATTCGAAAAAATCATAAACACAATTCTCCAACATCATGCAATGCTTGCGTGTTTGTTCCGCGGTGTTGATGATCTCCCAAATCTCATTCATCGTGAGGGCACCAGGCACTTCAACCACCACATGCTTTCCATCTTTCATTCCTTGAATGGCCATCTTCGCATGATTCAACCAATCGGTGCAGATGTAAATCAAATCTACATTCGGAAGTGCTGTTACTTTCTTCCAAGAATCTTCACCTACGAATTCCTGCGCTGGCGGAAGTCCTCGTTCTTTTAATGTTTCGTTGCATGCCTTCGCATTCTTTTCCACCATGTCGCATAACGCAACAATTTCTACTCCGTCTATGTATGTCAATCTGCTTACCGCCTCCGAGCCGCGCATTCCCAATCCGATAACGGCCACGCGCACGACAGGAATAGGATCGCATGCGAGACGCAAGACATCTTGCTGTCCTTTCGGACGCTTCGGCGTTTTGGTTTTTAGTGATTGTGAAAATGCTTGCAATGAGACGCTTGCGCAAAGTACAAATAACGCAACTGTTTTGATTATGCTGAAACGCGGAAAAGTAAGAGGCTTCATTCGATAATAATTAAGAATTGATTTTGGTTGAAGGCGATTAAAATTAAGCATAATTCTCAGTTTTTAGTATTGCCTTATTGTGTAATCTAAAAACAAACAAAGTTCTTTTATCGAACTTTTAAATGTTCTATATTTACACTTCCAGCAAAGATGAAAAATTATTATGGAATTCAAAACAAACAATAAACACATCGGCATTCGCTTATCACAGGCACGCAAAAGCAAAGGGATTACGCAGGAGCTGCTTGCTGAACAACTTGGCCTATCGAGATCAGCACTTGTGAAGGTGGAAAGTGGTCAAAGGGGACTCTCTGCGAGCGAACTGTATAACATTTCAGAGGTCTTAGAAATGCCAATGGATTACTTCTTCTTATCGACGTATGATGAGACATCAATTCAAAGTATGGTCAATGATCGTGAAGTGGAATATGGGACCCTACGTATTTCCGACCCCATTCTTAATCAAAAAAAACAAATCGCTCTATTGCTATACTTGCTTCAGCAGACCGCGGGTAAAATGGATATTACCGAAAAGGAAATACCAAAACTCATGTACTTCTGTGATTTCAATTTTTTTGAAATCTACGAAGAGCAATTGAGCGGTTCAAGCTACTTCAAAATGAACAATAACGTTCGCATTGAAAATTTCCAACACGTAATTTCTGCGCTCATTAAAAACAAGAACCTCATCCGAATTGAAATTCAAAAAGGTCAGAAAAAAGAAAAAAAACTTCTTGCCGTTTCTTCACCGAATCTGAAATGCCTCAATGCCGCAGAACTAGAAATTATTCAGCAAGTCATTGTCTCATTCCAGGGATGGTCTGCTCAGAAAAACACTGATTACCTCATGGAAGACATTCCGCTTAAAGTCACGAATGTGGGAGAACTAATCCGTTACAATTTAGTGTTCTATCGCAGAGGTTTTCATTCCGTAAGAACGTATTCAGACGATGAAGAAGATTGAAATTATAGAACTTCATGAATTTAATAAAGATTTCAAGGGGCTTTTCAAGAGGTACAGGTCGTTAGATAAAAACCTTCAAGAAGTAAAAAATCTATTGATGCTTTATCCAGATGAATCACCTCCCTTTAGTTTTGGAATAAATGGACTGGGAATAGATACGTGCGTAATAAAAGTGAAGAAAATCACGAGTGATAATTTTAAAGGCCGAGGAAGCAATTCTGGGTTCAGGCTTATATATGCTTGGTTCCTGAAAAAAGATCAATTACATTGATTGAGCTCTATCATAAAAACGAAAAAGTCGCAGAAGACCGAAAGCGAATCCTGAAGTACTTCAGTTCTTAAAGAAAAGAATTGAAGTGAATTCTAGTATTTCAACCCCAACGATTTCAAGGTTAATTTTTCTATTGTTGAATCCGAAAGAAAGCGCTTGACAAATCTGAACAACCTTCCCTTTCTTTCTGAAACATAAATTCCTTTTGGACGCTTGATCTGAATGATTTGATGGATCGTTTGAACCAATTCTGCAGGACTCACAGCCGCATCCATTTTCTCGTTTCTTCTTTTATAGACGTGATCTGCACTTGCTTTGTGGGATGAATCTTCCGGACAAATGTATTCGAGTTGAATGCCGCTGTTGATGTAAAAAGGTTCAACCATGGTTATGTGCACACCGAAGGGTTTCATCTCCTTTCGCAAACAAAGCGACCAAGTTGTCAATGCAATTTTGGACGAGCCATAAGTCGATTGAAAAGGCATCGCAAAATGTCCACTTAATGTTCCAATGTTTACAATTTTCCCAGAGCCTCTTTCTCGCATACACTGAGCAAACATCTTCGTCAAGTAAATAGTTCCGAAAAAATTCACTTCGAATATCTCACGAACCTTTTCGTTCGAAATATTCTCAGCCGGCCCCATCTGACTTTGACCTGCGTTATTGATGACTATGTCAATCTCAGGAAGACTTTCAAAACATTTTGCAATAGACTCCTCACTACTCAAATTCAACTCGAGGTAGTGAACTCCTTCTATTCTATTTTGAATTTTCTCAATATTTCTTGAAGTGCCAAACACTTCAAACCCCTTACTATTCAAATCTTCGGCAATGGCTCTGCCTATTCCTTTTGAAATGCCGGTAATTAAAATCCGCTGTTTCATTTCACAAATGAATTCAATAGTTTTTCGTAGGCTAACACATACTTGTCGTTGTCTTCAATGGTTTGCGCGCAGCTTACAAAATCGCGACCGTTACGCGAAAGAACTCCAGCTGAAGAAACAATAGCAGAATAACTCGATAGTATTTTTCTCCGTTGAACCACTTCATTCAATGCTTCAGCCGATATAAGCTGAACGGCATGCGGCGCCGTTAATTCAACACGAAGAATGTTTCCATAGTTGTATGCAAAGAAGTCAGAATCGTATGCAGAAAACAATGCATTCAATTTCATAGTTAGATCAGAAGCAGTTGCCTCGGCTTGCTGTAGAAGATTGGTTGTCGATAGCCTGTTCACTACATAATTGCAAGCGGCCATTGACAAGGTATTTCCTGAAAGTGTTCCTGCTATGTACGTGTATGGGTGAGAATAAGGAATGCTAATATTCGCGGCGTCCATGAGTTCCTTCCTTCCGCCAATAGCGCCGCAAGATGGAAATCCGTTCATGAGTCCCTTTCCCAAAGTTGTTAAATCAGGAGTGACATTCAAACGTTGTTGCGCTCCCCCTTTTCCTAAACGGAATCCGGTTACCACTTCATCGAAAATGTACAACGCTCCGTACTTATGCGTCAATGCGATAGCTTGCTCATTGAAGTCTTCCAGCATTGGAACTAAGCCAGATTCGGCGCCATAAGGTTCAACAATAACCGCGGCTATTCCACCCGAATGTTCATTCGCTTTGAAGGCTTCTTCCAATGCGTTCAGATCATTTGGGGGAACCAACACAGTTTGATCCATGTGCTCGTCTGGAATTCCATTTGTAACGAATTTACCAGACCCCGGAACCTCAACATCCATGAGGTATTCGCTGGCCCATCCGTGATAGTGTCCAAGAAATTTAATGAGCTTCTTCTTCCCTGTTACTGCACGAGCAATTTTAATGGCTCCTGAATTCGCTTCGCTTCCACTGGAAGTGAAGCGCACTTTTTCTATGGATGGAAAAAAGTCGATGACTTTTTCTGCGGCTTCAATTTCCAACTCATCGAAATGACCGTGAAAATTTGTTTTGTTTTGAAGCAAATCCTGAATGCAGCTAGTCAACCCTTCATCGTTATGACCAAGAATAATTGCGCCACCACTTAAAATGTAATCGACGTACTCATTTCCATCTACGTCTGTTAAACGACTTCCTGTTCCTTTGTTCATGAAGAACGGATAAGGATTCGAAAGCGGCAAGGTGTGTTGAGAGCCATTGGGTAAAACGCCTTTGGCTCTTTCTGTTAATTGAAAAGATTTAGGAGTTCTTCTTTTCAAATCGTCGAAAACTTCGTTCAACTTTTGACTATCAATTTCCTTCAACGGCTTAGCGGCAATGTTGCCAGCTCTTGAAAAGATTTCACTCGTTTTCATACTATAAAATTAAATCGTGTTCATGTTGTAATATTCGTTGAATCGCTTCACATAAAGTTTGCGAACATCATCAATGTGATTATCAAGATTCTCTAACTTCCAATCCGCCGTTGGACAAACCCCCAACGTTTCTATAATAACCGTCCCTCTTTTAAACGGACGGAAATTTGCATAAGGATTCGATTCGATTGGCGTATAAATGAACAAAGGCACAACCGGTATTTTGCAATTCAAGGCCATGTGATAAACTCCGCGATTGAAAGGGGCAATGCGCTCTCCGTATCTGTGAACCCCTTCAGACGACCCCATAATACTGACATGCTCTTCATTTATTCTTTTCTCGACATTGAAAAAACATTTCATACGTCGTTCTTTATTCTTCTTTTGCGGAATATATAGAAGTCCTATTGCGAAGGAAATTAAAGCAACTGGAAAGAAAATCAGCATTTTTTCACTCATTAATATCCGCATATCCTTCAATCCCAAACCCATCAATACAAATCCATCTAAATAAGAATTGTGGTTGAAGGTAAAGAAATGAGGTTTGTTTATTTCGGGAAGTTTCACTCGGTTTTCGACACGTATTCCCATGACCGCAAGAGTTAGCTTACAGAATAAAGGAATTAATATTGTCCGATTAAAATTGGTCAGCAGGCCAAACGAAACGATTCTGAGAAAGGAACCTAATGTTCCAAACAAAATAATAAGTGCAAAGGCCATTACAACCTTATACACGTTAATTGCCTTTTCTATCATTTGATTTTAAATAAATCGGAGTTCAATTTAGGTAAGAATAAAAGTAAGAACGAATGAATTACCTCCAATAAAAAAAAGAGCTCGGAAAACCGAGCTCTTTCGAAATATTAAAATCAAATTTTAGCTAGCCGCTTTAATAAGCCCATTTACAATTAAGGCGTATACCAAAAGAACTATCCCATTTACGATTACATAAAGTGGTACAGATGAACTAAAAAATGAAAACACAACGTGACTTACGAGTCCAACTACAAAGAAAATCGAAGATAAGACTCTCACATTTGTTGACACTCCAGCTGTTTCAAACTTAATTCCAATTGTACACGCCAATGTTATTGCAAAAAATACAAATCCGCCTATAGTGATAAGCAGTTTGTTTTCCTCAATATCCATTGAATAGAAGCCAAAACTTATTAATGCACTTATTGCTATTGCAATAATTAATTGAAAGAACTTCACTTGAGTATTCATAGATGTTTTTATATATTTGGTGTAAACGGTGGTGGTGTTAAAGCTACTAATTTCAATACGTCAGGAAGCTTATCTGCAAACTGCCACTGAGACATCCCAGGTTTCCATACGTATGTATCCTTCGTAATTTTTTTTTCCGTTATTAAACGAGAAAACTCCTTTTCTGAAAACGGCCCCGCCGGATTACCATCGAGAACAGCATAATACAGTGGTGCTACAATAGCGTTGTTCGCTTGAGCAACTCCATTCACCTTCATGTTCTCCATTGCTGAATTCATGGTATTCACCATTTGCTGTGCTACAGCCATTCCCATACCGAATTCCATCAACCGATTCATTGAAAAAAAGCTATCGTCGTTCATAATGTAAATTATTTACAGATGTAAGATGCTAACGTTTTTTGAAGTCCGACAACATCGATTCCTTTTTTAAGCTCTTTCTTCAATGATGTTGGTGAACCTGAAACCCAAATCTCAATCTCACAATCAGCATCAAAAGATCCTGCAGTTTCAACTAAGAAATGTGTGATTGACTTGTAAGGTACTGAGTGATACTCTTTTTTAGATCCCGTCATACCCTGAACGTCTTGCATAATTAAACGCTTGTTGGTGAACACCCATTTATCTCTGAAGATTTTGAATGCTGCCTCGATATTCTCTCCATCAAATAAAACATTTGCGAATTCTGACTGTAATTCTGCCGGATTCAATTCCGTTGCATTACCCATTAGGTTTGATAAAAAACTCATTTTAACATTTTTTTTCTGTTTCTCCTACTCGTTAGGCTTTTCGGATTCCGCCATTCTTTTTCTTAATTCTGCTGTCAACAAATAATTAAGGCATTGGCGGTGGTGGCGGTGGTGGTGGCATTGCACCGAATAAACTCGAAAGTTCATTTACTCCCCCTGCTGCTTCCCAACCGGCCATTCCTTGCTTCCAAACATGTGTTGTCGTGGTCAACTGTCCATTTTGAACCATTTGCTGCAATTGTTGCATGTTGAACGGCCCCATAGTTTGTCCATTTATTGCAACACTGTATTGAATCTGTGGTGCAGGTGGCGGAACATTTTGTTGGTTCTGCATTTGTTGCCCCATGTTGTTCATCATGCCAGCCATTTGCGTTCCCATTGCTCCTCCCATCATCATTCCGGTCATCATGCCTGCTGGATTCATTGTTCCTCCTACACCCATGCTTCCCATTTCACCTAAGCTATTGGCAGCTGTTTTCAACACATCGGTTTGCTGATTCAAAGCATGCGCGCCAATGAAGTTAGTTTCTGTTTGAAGTTTTTGAGCACGCTGAGCTTCTTCGCGCTGAACTCTCAAAGTTTCTTCCATGTTTACAGCATTAATGTTCTGCATGTCGTGCAGATTTTTAATGTTAACATCGGCTTGAGCAACAAACGTTTTCTCTTGTTGATCACGAGTTACTTTCAGGAGCTTTCTGTAACCTTCACTTTCTTGATCTAACTCAAGAGAATCAATATCGAAACGCTTCAGATTAACACCGAAGTCTTCCGAAAAAACATCTTTCAGCTTCGCTTTTAAAGTCTCGTTTATGAAATCTAGATTTTCCTCTATTTGAACCAAATTCAAAGGATTGGTTCTGTTAATATTCATTACCCCAGACTTCACACTGCTTGTTACAGCGGATTTAATCAAGTTTTTGAAATCATCGAGTTCAAAATTGATTAAGCGAGTATTCTTGATGAATAACTTGTAGTCGGTAATGTTAAATATAATCTGTCCTCGAACCGCCATCGGTACTGGAAAATCAGGTAAACGCCTGTCTGTTATATTGAAATAAGGCACACCGAATTTAATTGGAACATTACCTGCCAAGTTGATAAAATACACTTCTGCTTGAAAGGGCGAAGCTCCTCCAAAAGCTGCTCCAACGATACTCGAGAGAATCGGGAAATTGGCTGTTTTTATTGTTTGATCATAAGGTCCAACAATAAAATCTTGCATTGCTCCGTCTTTCTGTTTGTAAACGAAAACAGCTAATTCGCCGTCTTTTACTCGCAGACTACTTCCGTAACGAATGGCATTTTCTTTATTGGTTGAATTTGCTTCGCCTGAAGGGCGCCATTTCCAAACTAAGTATTCATGTTCATCACAGCGAATGACATCCATCATTCCGCCTTCCGACTTACTTCCAAAAAGTCCCATGTTTAATAATTATTATTTGATTCCTAATTCTTTTGCGTAATGATTAATTTCTTCAAGAAGTCTTTTATCTTCTTTCAAACTGAATCTCGCTTTCATGACAACTTGCTCAGCTTTTGAATGCCATGCCTTGTATAAAGCACCAGCGGCAGTATGCATAGCCAAAAAATTAGGCTTTTTTCCTGCTTCAGGAACAGCCATTGATAAAAACTCAAGAATATCTTCTTTGGTATTCGGTACAGGAAAACCCGATACCACACTTGCCTTACGTTTTAAAATTCGTTCTTGCATGTTATGATCATTCATAGATGCACTTCCTGCAAGTTTATCCATCCAACCGCCTGAATCTGCAGGACGATTTCGCTCTTCGGTTTCAACCATTTGAAGTTGCTCGTATAGTTTTGACACTGAACTTACCGCATTCACATTCGAAAAGTTATGACCACAATCTGCACATATCGCAGTGAAAGACTGAATTATTGAACCACAAGCTGGACACTTTTTAATATCACCAAATTTATCGGACTTCGGGGCTGCTGCAGGAGCTGCTGCCGCTGCTGCTGCAACATTTTCTGCGTTCTGCAATTTCTGTCTTTCATAAAGACGAGCATCCAAAACCATTTCAAATTCATCTAAATCAATACCGGCTGCTTCGGCCTTCTTGAAAAGAATTTGCTTTTCTTTTTCTGTTAACTCACCGTCGGCCAAAGCCATGTTAATGAGATTTTCGATTTGTTCGTTGTACATGTTAAAACTGATTTTTGAATAATAAAGTGATAAAGTTAATAATAATGAATTAAGTCTTGCCAGAAAAGCGTTATTAAATTAACAATTATTTCATATCTCAAAATTGAAATTCTGTTCATTAAATTCAAATTGTTCAATTTTTACAAAGACTTCTTACTTTCACATCTCAAACCATTAATTATGCATTTCAAAACAACGCTTATTTCAGCTAGTCTAATTGCTGTTGCGCTCACTAGCTGCTCTGTATACTACACCACTTCTGAAGTAGATTCAAGTTTGAAGTCGACGGTGGATCAGGTAAATGCGACGATACAAAAGCTCGACGGTCAAGTATCATCTATGGAAAAGGAATTTCAAGAAATTCAATGCGACCAAAAATCTCCTGATTTTGTTCAGGCCTATCAAATGCTTACGGGCACATGAACCAACGGTTCGCCAATTCATCGTACATGACAATAGGGTATCTTGCTCCGCCTGGCTGATTGAAATAAGTATCGAAATAGGTTTGGGCAAGTACTTGCGTACCCGACTTGTTCCAAATTTTGAAGTAAGCACCAGAACCTCCGTTAATCATTTGAATCACGTGGTTTGGACCAACATTTACTGAAGGATCGGCAGGACTTACGGCCGTGTTTCCGATACCGTTGAACAAAAGCGTAAGCCCGCGATCGTCGGTTGCCGGATGTGGATACTCACTCTGAAGAGCGGGGTCCATTCCTTTTGGAAGTGCATTCGGATTAATTTCCGGCTAAAGAGACCATCGCTTTTTTGGATGGTAACCGATTTTAGTTTCTTTGGTTATCTCATTTGGAAAATCTGGATCAGCAACAAAGTCGCGAAGCGCTTCCGTTTCACCCAAATATTAAACCTGAATAACTGCCGGCTTCAACAAAACAGTTTGCTGTTTTTCCTGAGCATTCATTCCAAGGAATGCAATAAATAAAAAAGCACTGGTGTATAATTTCCTCATGCAATAAAAATTTTCGATAAGATAATTCGGAATCATACCAACCAACAAAAAAATTGTAGTCTTATCTTTGAACTTCTAAGCCATTTTAAACAAAACAGGACAACAATTGTCATTTGCACTATGAACTTCGAAAATCACATTCCATCGATAGAAAAACATCTTACTGACTGGGAGATTCCGCAAGAATCTGCAAACATCGTTGAGCCCATTCGCTATTTATTGTCCTTGGGTGGAAAACGCATTCGTCCAGTCTTAACCCTTTTAGGGCACGAACTCTTCAACGGCAATGCTGAAAACGTTATTTCTCAGGCCCTTGCGGTGGAAGTGTTTCACAATTTCACACTTATGCACGACGACATTATGGACAATGCCCCACTTCGTCGTGGAAAGCAAACCGTGCATGAAAAATGGAATGTGAATGCTGCTGTGCTCAGCGGTGACGGCATGATGATTCAGTCCTATGACCTCCTCTTAAAAAATCAAGAAGATAAGTTTGTTGAATTGTTCCGCTGCTTCAATCAGACAGCTTGGGAAGTGTGTGTTGGTCAACAAATGGACATGGATTTCGAGAAACGTGAAGACGTAAGTTTAGATGAATATCTTGAAATGATACGCTTGAAGACTGCAGTTCTTTTGGGATGTGCATTGAGACTCGGCGCTATAGCCGCTGATGCATCATCTGAAGACCAAGAGCATTTGCGTTTATTCGGAGAGCACCTTGGACTTTCGTTCCAGCTTCGCGACGATTATTTAGACGCCTACGGAGACCCTGAAAAATTTGGAAAGCAAGTGGGCGGAGATATTCTTTCCGACAAGAAAACGTATTTGTATTTGCACACTGCGAATCACGAAGACACTACCATTCCTGCTGAATTGAAATCACTTCATGGAAATTCAAATGATCCTCAGGCGAAAATCACTTCGACCCTTCATCTCTTTTCTAAATCGAAAGCAGACGAAGTAACCTTGGCGAAGAGCGAAGCCTATTACACCAGCGCGTTGAATCACTTGAACGCCATTGCTGTTCCTGAAGAAAAGAAAGTGGCGCTGCGTAAATTGGCGTCTTACCTCCTCGAGCGCGAATCGTGAATCTTCCTTCCAAACAAATAACGGAAGCTGTTTTTCTTCAGATGTTGAAAGACTTAACCCTTGCGGGATATCAAATGAACGATGCACCCGGATTTGAAAACGGCTACGACTATCTCTTTGATTTTTTTCAAGTCCAATTGAAATTGGCACCGTCTAATTTGAGACGTTTTCTATATACAGCTGACATTACCGAAAGCACAATCGCGAACAACGTAACCTCGCATGTTCCTGCCGAAGCCGCTGCGCAACTACTTGCGCTTGCGCTGGAACGCATGCAAATAAAAATTGACCTTCGAAAGAAGTACAGTTAGTTGATTTCTCCGGTGATGTAGATTTCCAACATTCCCCATACAATCTGGGTGAAGAATGCCACCAGCAAAGCCACAGTTAGAAACGAAAGAATGGTGCGCTTTGGCTTTTTGATTTTATCGTATTTCACAATGTGATCTACCGTAATGGATGCGACACCCAAGAAATTCAAAAACATAAACAACGCCCAATGCGCCCGAATTTCAGCATACGCATTCAACCAAAACGTACTTGATTCACTTAAGAGTTTCGAAACGTAAAAGTAGATGTTGAAGCATGTGCAAGCGATAAATGCAAACGGGATTAATACTTTACCTGGGATGTCGTTCATGCCGCTAAATTAATCACGCAGTGAAGAACTCGGCAATAAAACTTTCCGCTGCGCGATGGGCTGACAATTCTTTTGAAACCACGCGATTCAATGTCGATTCGTACTTCTCTTTGAAGTTAGGTTTATTTTGAAGCTGATGCAAAAGGACATTCTGAATTTGCTCTTCGAAACTACTTATCAGTTGACGCTTCCTATTCTCTTCCTTCCACCCGTTTGAAATGCTCCAACGATTGAACCTATCTATTTCCCTCCACACAACATCAATGCCCTTCGCTTCCAATGAAGACGTTGTAAATACTTGCGGAGTCCAATTGTTTTCGCGTTGCGGAAATAAATGTAAAGCGGAAGTGTATTCACCTTTGGCTCTATCTGCTTTCAGTTCATTTCCTCCGTCGGCTTTCGTAATGACCATGGCATCTGTCAATTCCATAATGCCTCGCTTAATTCCTTGTAACTGATCACCAGCGCCAGCCAACATCAACAGCAAAAAGAAATCGGTCATGGCATGCACAGCAGTTTCGCTCTGCCCCACTCCGACTGTTTCAACCAAAACAATGTTGTATCCGGCGGCTTCGCAAAGCAAGATACTCTCACGTGTGCTTCTGTTCACGCCGCCGAGGTGTGAGCTTGATGGTGAGGGACGAACAAAAGCATTCGGATGTAACGACAATTCGTTCATGCGGGTTTTGTCGCCTAGAATGCTTCCTTTGGAAATGGGACTTGAGGGATCTATTGAAAGAACGGCCAATTTATTTTCTTCATTTTGAAAAACTTCGCGCGCAAGCGCTTCAATGAAGGTCGACTTCCCCACTCCGGGAACACCGGTAATTCCAATGCGTAAAGAGTTTCCTGTATGTGGAAGAATCTTTTCAATGACTTCGTCCATGAGCAGCATATGCTCGACCTTGTTACTTTCCAACAAGGTTAAGGCAGATGCCAACGCCAAACGGTCATGCGCCAAAATTCCGCGAACCAATTCTTCCGATTGAAAAGATGCTTGACGATCTCTTAATCGATTTTTATATTGAAGTTGGGCGTTGTTCTTGGCGTTCATGAGCACTTCAAAGAAAAGAAAAAATCTGCAGACGAAGAAGATTATTTTTGTGGAATGGAATACGTATTCATATTACTCATTGCTACACTTGGATCTGGACTGAGCTTCTTCAGTGGATTCGGATTTGGTACTATGCTTCTTCCGGTTATGGCGTTGTTCTTCGATCTGCAAACGGCAGTGTTCGCAACAGCCATTGTTCACTTCTTGAACAATGTTTTCAAGTTGACTTTAGTTGGAAAATATGCCCATTGGAAGACGGTGATTCAATTTGGAATTCCTTCGGCTGTTGGTGCATTCCTTGGCGCTGAAGCGTTGAATTATTTAGCACATTTGCAACAGCCTTTGCATGTTGAATTTTGGATCATTGAAACCAACACCACTTTCCTTGGAGTGACGATGGGACTTGTGCTTATTCTTCTTGCTGCCATGGAATATTCAAATGCTCTGGTTCGCGTGAACAAGGCTCCGCGCATTCTTTGGCTCGGCGGTGTGTTCAGTGGATTCTTCGGTGGGTTAAGTGGACAGCAGGGAGCCATTCGCAGCGCGTTCCTCATGAATCATTTCGAAGACAAACAAGTGTTTATTGGAACGCGTGCAGCATTGGCTTTCATT
>JBILTL010000050.1:0-13733 GCA_044371535.1 Flavobacteriales bacterium
ACGCCAGTGAAATGACAAGCGAGAATGATGTTCTCAGATTTTGGAATGTAATTGAATGAAGCGCTCATTAATTCTGAAGCGGAGCGTTTTGTTTCTTCACCGTTGCGCTAATGCTGTTAGGCATGTTCCGATAATAGATGTAAGATCGAAGATCAACTTTTTCAACGCGGAATTTAGCTTCAGCCTGCTCGAAGAAATCGGCGTCCGCCGCATAACCACTCTTCAAACAAATCGTAGTAAACACTTCGCGGCGGCCGAACAACGTTCCGAATAAAATACAGTCATCTAAATGCACCAATTGCGTATGATCGTCCTTGTCCGGAACGTAGTAATCATCCGAATGATTCACCATGGTCTCGGTAAACGATGCGATCAAATCAAGGGATTCTATTTTTTCTAAACAAGAACTCAAATGATGAGGCTTGTACTCATCGTCACTATCCAATATCGTAATGAATTCGCCAATGCTATTGAGTACGCCGCGATCGATAGATTTCGATTGACCTCTGTTGCTATGACGGACGTAAATAATCTTGTCTTCGTGTTGCTCTGCGTATTGCAGCATCTGAGCGCGACTGTCGTTCGTTCCGCCGTCGTCGATAATGATTAGCTCAAAGTCTTGAAAGTCTTGATTCAACACAGAGTCAATCGCTCGTTTAATAAAAGCGAACTCGGTGTTGTAAACAGCCATAAGGATAGATATCTTGACTTTCTTCAGCATAGGGAAACTCTAAATTTTTCCGATTGCAAAGAAGGACGAAATTTTCCGAACTGCCGTTAAATAAATGTTTTATTTAGATTCTTGATGAAGAAAATTTATCTTCAATCAATACTTATACATATCTACTTCCTCGAAATTTTCAAAGTTTTTGATGTCTCGAAGCTTGAGTAATTTGGTAACTGTAATGTTAGTCCAGGTCTCTCTGAACTCCTCATCTCCGCCTTCCGCGCTTGAATTGGTGTTAACCTTTTCTTGCTTCTTCTTCGAGAGGAAATTGATGCTGGTTTCTTTGTCAATTACTTCACCGCCTTCGATCGAGTCATAACCAATTAAATAAAAATCTGAATTTCTATAGCGGAAGGTGTATTTCCAGTAACCGTATCTGCCATGAGCGTAACTCACATACAGGTTGCCTTTGCCAATTTCTAGCGAAAGCTCTGGGGCGTAATACACCCCGCCGTCTTCGTTTTCGGAAGAAAAGCAGTTTAAGTTTTTTAAGACCATTTCATATTGGTTGTCTTGCTTGAAGAGAACAAGAATTCCTCTTCTATTACGATCGACCAATTCGCCGTATTCGTTTTTTACAAAGGCCCCTTTGTCGGTTCCTTTTACCAATAACACTTTGTCGTCTATTCCGTCTTTGTTCAGGTCTCCTATAGATGTGCTCGACAATACAAATCCTTTCGGGATGAAATCGTTTGCGTTTTGCTTTAAAACCGGTTGTCCAAATGCAATTGCTGAAATAAGCAGAAGGGAGAGGGTTGAAAATAGTTTCATGAACAGGATAAAGTTTTACAAGTTAAATTCTTTAATGATTTACGAAATAATTAAGAAGTGTCTTTTTGTAAATCGTGTCCATGGTTAGCGTGTCAACGATATACTCCGTCATTAAGCCAATATTCTTGCCAAAGGTTTGGTAGCTTTTCTTCGGCTCATTCGGACCATACACCCAATGTCCTTCAAGCGTAATAATTGAATCGGTTCCATTGAAATATTTACTGGTGACTTTTACTTTTTCTGAAAAATCTCCGAAGCGTTTGTCGGTCCAGTTACGTTCGAATTCAAATCCTACTTGTTCCGAAAGTATGGGCCACAGCACATAGTAATTGCCAAAGGGAGGGCTCACCCAATTGATTTTGTTGTATCCGTAAATCGGTTGTCCATTCAAGAAGGGAACATAAGCCGTGTCTGAATAGGTCTGAATACCTGAAAGATTTGCAGAAGCGTTTATATACCGATGCGGTAAATACGTTGCGCTGACTTCAACTTGCTCCGTGGTGGTGTCATTCACTTCATAAGTCCACCAACTTCCCGGATAAACAGGGTAATAACTCAAAGGAACATAAGTTGTCGGTTCGGTAGTCACATCGCCTTGCATGCTCTCCCATGTGCATGAAAAAAGCGTGCATGAAACCAAAACCACAATCATTAGAACGGCATACAATTTTTGCATAGCGTAAATGTAATGTGTTCTTCATTATCTCGTCGCAGACTTTCGTCATCGACATTCGTTGCTCCGCAACACTCGCCCTTCGGGCATTCGTCTCCGACATTCGTTGCTCCGCAACACTCGCCCTTCGGGCATTCGTCTCCGACATTCGTTGCTCCGCAACACTCGCCCTTCGGGCATTCGTCTCCGACATTCGTTGCTCCGCAACATTCGCCCTTCGGGCATTCGTCATCGACATTCGTTGCTCCGCAACATTCGCCCTTCGGGCATTCGTTCACTAGTGAACATCCGTTCTCTGCACTCTCGTGTTTCCACCAAGAAGTACATGCGTCGTAGAAATAACCAAGGAAAGCAACAACGCCGGCCAAAAACCGTCAAGTTTGAAACCGTCCACAATCTCTCCCGCCATAATTAAAATAGCGGCATTAATGACCAATAAGAACAGCCCCAATGTGAAGAGCGTTGCAGGTATTGTGAGGAGGATTAGAATAGGTTTAACAAACTTATTCAAGAGCGTAATAACAATGGAGCCTATAATCACGGTAAGCGACGAGTCCACTGAAAAGCCATCGAGTAAATAATCTCCTAACATAAGAGCTAGGCAAGTGAGCATTAATTGGAAGGTT
The DNA here is from genome assembly GCA_044371535.1 of Flavobacteriales bacterium. Taxonomy (GTDB): domain Bacteria; phylum Bacteroidota; class Bacteroidia; order Flavobacteriales_D; family Sanyastnellaceae; genus CAIZGX01. The sequence continues at coordinate 2,798 of JBILTL010000050.1, forward strand.
GTTTTGAAAAAATTGTTTGGTTTCTTTTCCATTGGGTAATTTTCGGTTTAGCGAATTTCGAAAAGTTGATTCAATAATTTTTCTTTTTCGTTTGAATTCCTGCTTTCTTTTCGAAATTTCTTTACTTTGTTGGTATGAAGAACATTTTCGTGCGCTCGTTCATTGTCGCTATAGTGCTGTCTGCTCATTCCGCGGGGGCTTTTACTTTTCCTGCCGGAACCGTATGGTTCAATACAGACTATCAATTCAACAGTGATCTTCTTCGCGATAAATTAGTCATCCTCGGCTGCCTTCAGCCGGAAGAAATAACAGGCGTAGGTGCAATGGTTGATCTGCAAGAAGAGTTTCTTACTGTTCCACAAGTGCAATGCATTACCCTTATTTCAGCAAGAGAGCCAGCGTACAGCAGACAAGAAATCTTCGACTTCATTCAACAAAATGGAATCAGTCATCCGGTTGCAATTGTTCCGAACTGGGGCGATATTCCATTGATTGAGTCAGCTCGACTTCCACAAATATTGGTGTTCAATAAATCCATGAAGGAAACGGTTCTTGCTATTCAAGGAACACGAGAACTCTTGACAATGGGACCTGCAGTGAACGAGATTATTAAGTCTGACTTGAACAGCTACTCGCTTTGGCAACCTACTATTTCTCCAGAACCTAAACATTGGGCGAATCCACTCATTGAACTTCCAAACGACTTGTGCTACTTCTCAGGAGAACTAGCGGTTTCAGAGCCAGCTTTGTTTCGAGTAAGCACAGTTAGTGAAGACGGCTTCATTCAAAAAAGAATTGGAGGAGTGCGCGGTTTTGCAGACGGTGACATTTCCGTTGCGCAATTGAAAAAGCCCATGGGCGTGACGTTCAGTTTCGCAGAACAACTGCTCTACATTGCAGATCCACTCAATCATGCTATTCGCATCTTCGACAACGATCAACATGTTTTGCTTACCATACTCGGTAACGGAAAACTCCCCAACATTGCAAATTTAGAAAAGGCAACGACTTGGAAAGGCGCTATTCCTTATCCGACAGATGTTCTCATAGTGAAGAATAAAATATATGTTTTAGCTGGAAACGATTGCAGTGTGTGGGAATTGAATACCGCCGATCAGTCTTCGAAGTTAATTTGGAGAAGTGAGAACAAAGATGCCAACGGCAACGCACTCAGTGCCCTTTCCCTTCAATTCTTCAACAAAGAATTTTACATGCTGAAAAGCAACGGGACCATTTCGAAATTCAAAAAGAAGAAAGAGCAAATCGCTTATGCGCCTGCAGCGCCGGTGAATCGGGCAGGTGGATTCACTTTCTATAACAACGATCTTGTCGTAAGTGAACCCTTCAATCAGAAAATTTCGTGGTTGGGAAGTGTGAAGAATATGGCTGGAAGTGGTGTGGTCGGATTGAAAGACGGAGCTGCTGATACTGCGCAGTTCACACGCCCAATGGCCTTGAATAAAATTGGAAGTGAAATTTTCGTTTGCGAAGGCGGATACGGTGTGCTGCGCAAATGGCGCATGGTGTCGAATGAAGTGAAGAGTTTTTATCCGGTCGTAAGTCAAGAGGCTTTGTACTCGGGCGAATCTCCGAATGCAGGAGAGGCAGTGGCGTTAGATCCGGTAATTGTTGAACCTGGAAAAACAACTTTGAAATTGAGCATCGACGCTCCCGGATATTTCTTGCTGAATACCGAAGAGAACGGTGTGTTCACCGACGAGAACTCTGGAGTAACCGCATCGGCAGAGGTGTTAACCGATGGTAAAGTAGATTTAGTCTTAGATATTCCTGCAGGCAGAACCGAAATGGGATTCATTCAATTGGGATTGCAGTTGGTTATGCATCCGAACGATGCTCCTAAGATGACGTACATGAAAAGAATGTTCGTGGTTTTTACGTATGAAATTCTTCCGGGAAGTGAACACGAGCAAGAGCTCATCATTCATCCGTTTGTAAAACCGAATTAATCGTCGCCGCGAAGTCTTCCTAATTCAAGCGCTGCTTCCGTGTAGTCGGGTTTCAATTTCAAAGCTAAATTCAAATCAGCTTCTGCATTGGTTTTATCTCCCTTCCCTTCGTAGCACAAGGCTCTGTTGTACGCAGCCTGATAGTAATTCGGATTTTTTTCCAACGCTAAATTGAACGATTCAATTCCTTTCTGATAGTCTTTCAAGTAAACGAGGTAAACGAATCCTTTGTTGAAATAAGCCGCAGAAAAATTCGCATCAATACCAATGATCTTGTCGTAGCAAACGAGCGCTTCTTGGTAGTTACTCGGATTTTTTACTCCTGTTTCCTGAAGGAAAATAGCTTTGTTATAATACGGCTCAATGAAGTTCGGATGAAGCTCTATAGCAGAGTTGTAATACTCTTTCGCAAGCGGATTGCCATAACTCGCACACACCAAGCCAGCTTCGACATAAGCGTCGTAGTAACTTGGGTCTACTTCAATGGCGGTTTGGTAAGAGCTCAATGCTAGGGTGGTGTCCTTAACTTGACGGTACAATCGGCCTTTGAGGTAGTAAGCGTAGGCCACGCGTTCGTCTTGACGAAGCACTGTGTTAATTTGTTGAATGGCCAATTCGAAATTATTCAGAGCAATGTCCATGGCTGCTTTTTCAAGCAATCCCTCTTTGTGCTGTGGGTCTTTTTCAAGACATTTCTTATAATCTTCATAAGCTTCAACCACGCGTTGCTGATCGAAATGAATCTTTCCCGCTGTGAAGTAGATATCGGCTTTTGTTGAATCAATCGCCTTTGCACGCACAATGTCAGCATTCGCTTCAGCGTATTTTTTCAAACTGGAATAATATCTTGCTCTTTCTAAGTAATGCGCAAAGTTGTTAGGCTCGGCGGTAATCTTCGCGTTAATGGCTCGAAGTGTTGTGTCCGACGTTTCTTCAATGCCCAAATCTTTGTTTGAATTGCAGCTTTTGCAAGATTCAAGGGTAGAGGCAAACGCACAAACGAGCACCAGTGCGGAAACAGAAATAAAGGTCTTGAGCTTTTTCAACATAACTTTCAATTGAGCTATCAAAAGTAAGGTGTTCGTCTTTTCTTTCCTTGAAGAATTTATTTTACGGTCGATTTTCGACCTTTGCAGAACATTAATTTCAAACCATTGGCATCCGAAGGCAAACAGTTCGTTTCGAGTTTTTCATGGAATTCCGCTACGGTGGTTTTGCAAATTCTGATTCAGTTGGGCTACACTGCTTTGCTGGCAAGACTTATAGCCCCCGAGAATTTTGCGGTTATGGGAATAGTGCTCAGCCTTATGGGATTCGCCGAGATCTTTTCTCAGATTGGTTTAGGCCCTGCACTCATTCAAAGAAAAGACATTGAGCAATCGCACATCAATTCTGCATTCACCACGTCATTGGGCTTGGGACTCATCTTTACCTTGTCGTTTGTGGCTGCGGCACCTTTGATTGCTAGCGCCTACGGAATTGATACGTTGAAGGAAATTATTCCTGTCGTGTGTTCAAGCTTTACTATTTCAGCGTTGAGCGTGGTTCCGCGAAACCTCATGATGAAGGAAATGAAATTCAAATCGTTCTTCACGGCCAGCATGCTAAGCATTGTAGGTGGAAACCTAATCGTTGGATTGTGGTTGGCTTATGGCGGCTATGAGATCTGGGCTTACGTTTGGGCGTTGTTCGCTCAGAATGCACTTATGACGTTGGCTTGTTGGATCCTTCAGCCTACACGTGTTCAATTCAAATGGAATAAAAAAGCTACGCTTCAATTGTTGAACTACGGTGCGGGAAGTTCACTCTTCAACGCATTGAATTACGCTGCAACGAAGGTCGACGTTTCTGTTCTGCCGCTCTTTTCCAAAGGCACTGCTTTATTCCCGAATACGGTTTCGTTGAATCAGGCGGGTATGTACGAAAGGGGCGCATACGTAGCGTCACTTCCAATTACAATTATGGCGAAACTGAGCGATAGCGTGCTGTTCAGCGGCATGTCGAAATTACAAGAAGAGACCGAGCGTTTGAAGCGTGTGGTGCTCGCTGCAACAAATGCACTCAGTATTTTAATTTTTCCGGTGTCGTGCTTTGTCTTTGTCTTCAGTGAAGACATTCTTCGCATTTATCTAGGTCATAGCTATTTGGGTGCTTCAGATTTGCTTCGTTGGTTGTTTGTGGCTGTAATTTTTAGAACGCTTACACGTCCCATTGATTCGCTGCTTCGCGCGAAGGGAGCGGTTTACAAGGGTAGTTGGATCAAAGGCATTTATCTCATATTGATGATTGTTGGAGTTATGGTTGCGGCGCGCTATTCCGTTGAGGCAGTAGCTATTTCTATAGCAGTGACTACAGGTATTCACTACCTCATGATGATTTCATTTGCGCATCAGATTTCAGGAGTACCCATTAAAGAGCAGCTTGCAGCATTGGTTCCTGGCTCACGCATTGGGGCAATGACACTGCTCGCAGCTTACCTTGCAAAATATATGGCTGTACGTTCGCATATCGATGGAATTTGGCTGTTGCTGTTTGCAATTTTTTGTGTGGTTGTGGGCGGTTGTATTTTAGTGTACATTCGTCCGCAATGGTTGGGTGAAAGAAGTGTCAATCCACTTTTTATTGTGCCAGAAAGATTTCGGAAATTTCCGTTTTTAAATAGAATTTACAAGGCGTTCGATGAAGAATAGAATAGGTGTTTTAATATTTATTTGTTTGTTAAGCGCCTTTGGTGGTTATGCCCAAAGCAAGCTAATTGTGAGTGCGCCCGATAGTTTGGCTTTTTTGCTATTTGTAGATGATTCTCAAATAAACACCGCCCCCGTTTCTTCCATTCAATTGTCGAAATGGACGGTAGGCAAGCACAATTTGAGAGTTGTCGTTCAAGCCCAGGAGGCTCGACTACTTTTCACTTCGAAAAATTTAATTTCTCATAGCTTTTCCATTTCAGTATTGAATAACAAATTAGAGTTGGTTCCTTCAGGTGAATTGAAGTTGCAAGCAAAGAACTTTCAATTGTGGAATAACGGTGCTGTTCCGACAAAGAACGACGACGACGTTTACCGAGGAGAAATGGGATGTGAAAAACCCGCGTCTGAAGATCGGGTAGATTCATTAGTTACTTTGCTTCAGTCGAAGTCTTTCGACACCGAACGAAAGATGGTTGCGCGTATGCAGTTGCAGGAAGATTGTTTTCGAGTGAAGGACATTGTGAAGATTATTTCAACCATTGAGTTAGAAGAGAATCGAATGGATTGCATCGTTGCCTCTCTCGAACAAGTATACGATTTGGAGGTCATAAACGAATTGCTTGATCTTGTCATACTTGAGCGTAACAAGGAAGCCATTCAACAGAAAATTTCACAATTACAAAATCAGTAAGAAATATTAAAATTATACATTTGAAGCATGAAAAAAGTACACAATTTTAGCGCGGGTCCTTGCATTTTACCTCAATCAGTTATTGAGGGGTCAGCAGATGCCATTCGTGAATTCGACGGCATGGGATTGTCGTTGATCGAAATCTCACACAGAAGCAAAAACTTCGAACGAGTGATGGACGAAGCGCGTCAATTGGTGAAAGATATTTTGAATCTGGAAGATCGTTACGAAGTTCTTTTTCTTCAAGGCGGTGCAACACTTGGATTCTACATGGTTCCTTTGAATATTTTGAAGGAAGGCGGAAAGGCTGCCTACGCAAACACCGGTGTGTGGGCAAGCGGTGCCATTAAAGAAGCGAAGTTGGTGGGTAACATTGATGTGGTGACAGACAGTTCTGCTTCGAACCACAATCACATTCCGGAATTGCCAACATTAGACGGATACGACTATTTTCATTTCACTTCGAACAATACTATTTTCGGTACGCAGTACCAAGCTATGCCGAAGGTGAATGTTCCGTTGGTGTGTGACATGAGTTCAGATATTTTCTCGAAAGAATTTAACGCGAATGATTTCTCGTTGATCTACGCGGGTGCTCAGAAGAACATGGGTCCTGCTGGAGCAACGTTGTATATCGTAGACAAAGAAATGTTGGGTAAGTCTGGAAGAAAACTTCCTTCGTATTTGGATCTTGCTTCTCACATTTCAAAAGACAGCATGGCGAACACACCTCCAGTGTTTTCAGTATACGCAAGCATGCTCATGCTTCGTTGGATTAAAGAGAACGGTGGATTGAAAGGAATGGAAATTCACAACCGTGCAAAGCAAGAATTATTCTATGCTGAATTGGATCGCAACAGTTTATTCCACGGTCATAGCGTTCCTGAAAGTCGCTCTTGGATGAACCCAACTTTCCGTTTGAATAACGAAGAGCACACTGCAGCATTCGATGCAATGTGGAAGGAAGCGGGCATTAGCGGAATCGCTGGACACCGTAGTGTTGGCGGATACCGCGCTTCAATGTACAACGCACTTCCTTTGGAAAGCGTTCAGGTGTTGGTAGATGTAATGAAAGAATTTGAACGTAAAAACGGATAAGATGAAAATTTTAGCGAACGACGGAATAGACGCAAAAGGTCAAGCGGCCTTGGAAGCCATGGGATGCACGGTTCTAACAGAAAAAGTGAATCAAGATGCTCTAGCAAGCTTCATTCAAAATGAAAACATCGACGGCCTTTTGGTTCGAAGTGCAACCACTGCGAGAAAAGAATTAATCGACGCTTGTCCGAATTTGAAATTCATTGGTCGTGGTGGAGTAGGTATCGATAACATAGACGCGGTTTATGCGCGTGAAAAAGGAGTAGACGTATTCAATACCCCGGCAAGCAGCAGTGCGAGCGTAGCGGAATTGGTAATGACTATGATGTTCGCGTCGAATAGATTTCTTTATCAAGCCGGTGGTGCTATGCCAGTAAACGGAGAAGAAACGTTTGAAGTGTTGAAGAAGAATTACGGAAAAGGAAAAGAGGTGAAGGGAAAGACATTGGGAATTATTGGCTTCGGACGCATTGGAATGTCTTTGGCTGAATACGCCTTGGGATGCGGCATGCGCGTGATGTTCTTCGATCGTTCGAAGACAGAGCAAACGGTAACGTTATCTATTAACGGTTCTCCGGTGGAAGTGAAGTTGAACGTTTCTTCTTTCGAAGAAGTTCTTCGCGGAAGCGATTTCATTTCGTTACATGTTCCGAAACAACCGAACGGAAGTTCGGTTATTGGTGCCGCAGAGTTCGCGCAAATGAAGAAGAACGCAGTAGTGGTGAACACCAGTCGTGGCGGTACTATTCACGAACGTGAATTAATTGAGGCGTTGGATAACGGTGTTATTGCGGGTGCTTGTTTAGATGTTTTTGAAAACGAACCACGTCCGAATGCTGCGCTCTTGAAGCATCCGAAAATTATTACTACTCCGCACATTGGCGCTGCAACAGCAGAAGCACAAGAGCGCATTGGGTTAGAGATAGCAGATAATGTGAAACGAATTATGCAAGGCGCATAAGATGAAGTTCAAACCATTCAAAGCGGTTTTACCTGCAGCAGATAAGGTGCACTTGGTTGCTTCGCGCTCCTATGTGTCCTATTCAAAAGAAGATTTAATAGATAAGTTGAAGGGTAATCCCTATACTTTTCTACACGTCATTCACCCTGATGTGGACGGCGATTATCGCGGAAGACGCATCGCATATTTCGAAGAAGTAAGAAAGAACTATGTGAAGTTTTTGAATGAAGAAATATTCGCTCAAGAAGAAGCGCAATCTTTTTTTATCTATCGTCAAGACACTCCTGAATTTTCTTTTCAAGGATTGCTTGGGGCTGTTGCCGTTGAAGATTACGAGCAAGGGAAAATCAAAATTCACGAGCACACCATTAGTCAGCGTGAAGGCAGATTCACAGATTACTTGGACACAACAGGCATCAACGCAGAGCCCGTTTTACTCATGTCGAAAGACGAACCTTGTCAGCCGCTCATTGAACGTATTTGCAATCAGCAACCGTTGTATTGTTTTTCTACCACCGACCGCGTAAAGCACACCGTTTGGAAGGTAACTGCGCAAGAAGATATTCATGAAATTGAAGCAGCCATGGCCGAAGTGCCAGAGCTCTATATTGCAGATGGACACCACCGCAGCGCGAGCAGTGTTGCTTTGAAGCAACGCAAAGCTGAAGAGGGAAACAATGAAGAAGTTTATCAGTATTTCATGGCGCTAGTGCTTTCGCAAGTGCAAATGAAAATTTTGGGCTTTCACCGTTTGGTGAAATGTGTGGTTGAGTTCGATTTGAATGTGTTCCTTTCCGACTTGAAAAACTTAGGTGCTCTTCACGAAGTGAAAGAAACTGAATTGAATTTGAGTGAAGGAAGAATAGGCGTGTACACCAGCGGAAAGTGGTATGCCTTTCTATTCGAAAAAGAAAAAAATGTCATCGATGCCGAATGGCTTTCGAAAAATATTCTTCATCCGATTTTTGGAATTGAAGATGAACGCACAGACAAGCGTATTGCGCATGCAGATGGATTGGTTCCAACAAGTGAGATTGCAAAAATGGTTGATGAAGGGAAAGCAGATTTCGCATTTTTACTTCATCCGATTTCAACGCAAACCCTTATGCGTATTTCCGATGAAGGGTCAACTATGCCTCCAAAGAGTACTTACATCTTGCCGAAGCTAAGAAGCGGATTGGTTATTTATCCGATGCGATGAGCCAAATTCAAGATCAAATAAAATTCTACATTGCGCAGTTTCCTTCACACGTGAAGCTGGTGGCTGTTTCTAAAACAAAACCTGTTGAAGATCTTCAAGAGGCTTATGCTTGCGGACAACGCATCTTCGGTGAGAATTATGTGCAGGAATTGGTAGACAAGCATGCGCAACTTCCAACCGATATTGAATGGCATTTCATTGGGAATTTGCAATCGAACAAGGTGAAATACATTGCTCCGTTTGTTGCGCTTATTCACGGAGTGAATTCAATTTCCACCTTGAAGGAAATAGATAAGCAAGCCAAGAAATTGAATAAGCAGATTGAAATTTTATTGCAACTTCATGTTGCAACAGAAGAAAGTAAATTCGGATTTTCAGAAGAAGAAGTTTTAGAAATTGCTTCTCAAAAAGAGCTTTATTCAAACGTGAACTTTCGCGGAGTTATGGGTATGGCTTCTTTCACAGAAGATCAAGCGCTTATTCGCAAAGAGTTTCAAGAAGTCAATCGTATTTTTTCTGTGTTGAAGCCGCTCTTCGGAGAAGGGTTCAATGAGATAAGTATGGGCATGAGCGGCGATTGGGAAATTGCCGTTGAGGAAGGAAGCACGCTTGTGCGCATTGGAAGCGCAATTTTCGGAAGTCGTTAGTTCAACGTTTCAGCAATGCTGTAATCGTTGCGTGTAGCGCTGTTTCGCGAAATAAGTTCTCCAAGAAATCCTGCTAAAAATAAAATCGTTCCGAGTATCATGCATGTCAACGCAATGAAAAATGCGCTTTGGTCAGCAATGTTTTTTGCTGTTTCACCCAAGTAGATGGCGTAGAGTTTTGATCCGCCGATGTAGGCGAAAGAAATGAATCCGATCATGAACACTAACGTTCCTAAGGTTCCGAAGAAGTGCATGGGACGCTTGCCGAATTTCGACATGAAAGAAATGGTGAGAAGATCTAAGAAACCATTCATGAAACGCTCCATTCCGAATTTCGTTGAACCGAATTTTCGAGCTTGATGCTTCACTACTTTTTCACCAATTTTCTTGAACCCTTGTTGCTTCGCCAATACCGGAATGTAGCGGTGCATTTCACCATATACTTCCACACACTTCACCACGTCTTTGCGGTATCCCTTCAACCCACAATTAAAATCGTTTAAGTGAATGCCTGTCATTCTACGCGTAGCCCAGTTGAACAATTTCGTTGGAATGGTTTTCGAAAGTGGATCGAAACGTTCCTTCTTCCAACCGCTTACCACATCGTATCCTTCTTCTAAAATCATTCTTGCCATAGCAGGAATTTCTTCTGGGGAATCTTGAAGGTCTGCATCTAAGGTGAACACTACATTTCCTTGTGCCGCTTGAAAGCCGGTGTGCAAAGCTGCGGACTTTCCGTAGTTGCGCGAAAAACGAATGCCGCGAACAGTTGGGTAGGTCTGCTTCAATTCTTGAATCACATTCCACGAATTGTCGGTTGAACCGTCGTCTACGAAGATGACTTCGTACGACATTTGCTCACGTTGCATAACCTCGTTAATCCAACGTTGCAATTCAGGAAGCGACTCGGCTTCGTTAAGAAGTGGAATGACCAATGAGCAGTTCATCTGTTAGGCTTGTTGAAAAGGGTTTTTGCTTTTTCTGTGAAAGATGGAAATAAACAATCCGATAAATAAGTATTGAAAGAATGCTACAATCCAAGTTGTTATTGCAAGGAAAGCCGGAGAAACGAGGGTGTCAATTAATCCGCTGTTTAAAATTTCATTGATCTGATCTCTTGTTATGCCAGAGGTATTGTTGAGCGATAATTTCACGTCTTCTTTCAAACTAATTATCAAGGAATTGTCTATGTAGCTCAGTTGAATGAAGACGAAGAACATTTTAACCAACCCCACCACCATGCCTATGCGCAGGCAGAACCAAAGCGCTTTTCCATAATCAAATCTTTCGAAATAGGATTTGTACTTGTTAATGCCGAGTGTTAAACCGAACACAACAATTATTACAGCAATCAGGTCTAGCATAAATGCCAAAGAGGGGAACCAAACCATGAGCTGCTCACAAAGCATATCGCCTAATGCGATGCCGATTCCGAACTTGAAAAGAATTTGAAAGACTTCCTTTCGGGATGGCGGATAGATTGGGTTTTCTTGTGACATTGTTTCTATTTCTTTCGCAAAAGTAACGAATGATTTTGCAATGATGCGATTCACGCCTTACATTTGCACAAAGGCAAGTCTTATACGACCAGCTCCTTTCAAATCCTCCAGGGCCGGAAGGCAGCAAAGGTAGAAAGTTGTAGCGGTGCGATATAAGGGGCTTGCCTTCTTTTTTTTGTCTT
>JBILTL010000051.1:0-13725 GCA_044371535.1 Flavobacteriales bacterium
CAAACCCTTTTTTGATTTATATGAGGTAAATCAATGTGAACTGAAATTATCGGAGATTGATTCGGATAAAAAAGGGATAAAATTGTTAATGAGTTCTGAATTTCATGACGGACCTATTGCAATTGGCGATAAAGGAAGAATATTGTTTTTTACATGTAATCAGAATTTCGATAATTATTCCGGAAAATTGGGAATATTCTATTCGATTAAGAGTGATAAAGGTTGGAGCAGACCATTGGCCTTCCCGGTCAATAGTTCAGAGTACAATGTGAGCCATCCATTTTATTCTGACTTAGAAGGGAAATTGTATTTTGTTTCAGATATGCCTGGAGGAAAGGGAGGGATGGATATTTATTCAATGAGCCACAAGTTTGAAGATTGGTTTGGGCTTACAAATATTCAATTTGCGAACTCTACTTCAAATGAGACTTTCCCTATACTTCATGAATCAAGTTTATATTTCACCTCAGATAAAAATAAGATAAACAAAGGTTTGGATATCTTTTATATTGAAAAAGACTCAATTACCCCCAAGGAGATTAGTTTTAATTCAGACAAAGATGATTTATCTATTTATTTTGACAACAATAATCACGGTTATTTTTCAAGTCGCCGTGGTTCAAATGGTTTGAATGACGATGTTTATGAGTTTAATATCATAAAGAAAGTAATTGAGAACAATTCAAACCCTTTAATTGCCATTGAGGAGGATTCAATAATTGACAACGGGATTAATGAGTTTATTGGCCAGTTGGAACTCTTGAAAAAGAGATTGGTGGAATTTGAAAATAAGTTAGCCAGTTCTGAGGCAGCGATGCTTTCTTATGATTTTATTAACTTGATGCGCAAGGCCTCGAAAAACATTGGCTTGGAAATCGAAAGTTGTTATTCTTTAGATAAATCGAGATTAGTAGCCGAGATTCAAAGAATTTCAAATGAAATTACTGCTTTGGATGACCTTTTGAATGAGGAGTTAAGAAAAATATCAGCTACCGCGAAAAATCAAGAAAATGTTAAGGTTGTTGATAATTCAGAAAGTGTTAACTTACTCATCGATAAAACCAAAATTGAGAATATTCTGTTTGAAACGGCTAAATGGGAGATCCCGGAGGCTCATCGAAAAGAGTTATCTGCTATTGTAGCATTATTGAAAACTAATGCAATGCTAACAATTACAGTTTCCGGTCACACAGATAATGTGGGAGGTGCTGAGTATAACATGACTTTATCAAAAAACCGTGCTGAATCAGTCAAACGTTTTCTTGTAAATCAGGGAATTGAAAGCAAAAGAATCAAGGTAAAGTACTTTGGGTTGACCATGCCTATTGAATCTAACGACACGGAATCTGGTCGTTTGAAAAACAGACGAGTGGAGATGAATGTAGAATCCAGAATAGATCTTTATAGCCAAATTGTTAATGAAAGTATAGACGAAAATACTGTACATTATAAAATTCAATTTTTAAGTTCAACCAAGCCAATACAAGCAGGTTCGAACGAATTTAAGGGACTGTCAAATATTATTGAAGTTCAAGCCAATAGTGCTTACAAATACTATGTGGGGCTTACGAAAAATATTGATGTTGCAAAGAATAATCAGAAAATTCTTAGAGAAATAGGTTTTGAAGGCGCATTTATAGCAGCCTTCCGAGGTTCACAACGAATTTCAATGGAGGAAGCGAATAGGAAGTAGTTATTATTAACTTTGCTTCTATGAGAAGTAGCAGCATATTCGTTTTATCATTATTATTTTTTATTTCATTCATATGTCAGCGGGGTAATGCTCAATGCAACAATGCCCCAGTTGTTACAATTTCGTATGATCCGATTCTATGTGTAGGCGGAACAACCAATGTATTTGTTGAAGCTTTTGGCGGAACCGAACCGTATACAGGAACAGGTATTTTTGAAGAGTATGCTGGAACTCATTTGTATTATGTAGTAGACGCAAATGGTTGTCAAGGAAATGTAATTTCAACATTTGACAGTTTCAACGATTGGCAACAAGTTTCGAGCGAATATTCCTCTTTGGTATTAGAAAATTTTGATTTTCTTCCCGAATATCAGGCATTGGGTCAAAGTGTTTCCAACACTGTTGGTGAAACCGTTTGGACCGCAACAGCTTTGGGAGGAGAATCTGATTTGTTGTTTTCTGGATACGGAGATTTGTCTACCAATAGTGCACTTTCAGATTTATCAATTTCTTTTAGTGATCCTGTTTATGGTTTTGGCGGGAATTTTTTTAACTCTAACGGTGATGGTTATTTTATTCCTGGCGTTATAGAGATTTCCTTATCAAACGGAATATTAATAAGTGATACTGTTTCAAGCTTAAATCAATGGTTAGGCTATTACAGCAATTCATCACCAATTTTATCGATTGTTATTCGGGCACAAGACCAAAATTTTGCTGAAGGCATTGTATATTGGCCAACAATAGACAATCTTTATTTGGCTTTTGGAACAGAAATTTCTGTTCCGAGTGTTACAATAGCTGACGGAGAAATCGAGCAATTGAATTACTTTGCTGACACAGACGGAGATGGATTTGGTAGTCTGAGCTCACAACAATTTTGTATGCCGGATGAAGGATACGTAATGAATAATTTAGATTGTGATGATGGGAACCCAGCCATTGCTCCAAATGCACAGGAAATATGCAATGGAATAGATGATAATTGCAATTTGGAGATTGATGAATATCTTTCAGGAGAAGATCCAAATGAATTCCCAAATAACTTTTGGAAAATCTATGCTTTCAATGGAAGCGATTTCAATGAATTTCGAGGATTTGCTGACTTAGGCGTTTTATTGGATGTAAGTACAGAGAATTATTTTTCTCAAGATGGTAGCCCTTCAGAAATTTTGGATTTTCAAGGGTGTAATGTGGATTGGGATTTTCACAGTTATAAGATAAGAAGACAAGGTTTTTCAACTGGGAATTATAATTTCGTGTTAAACAATTGGGATGATGACGTTTTTATTGAAGTTGATGGAAACGAATTGTTTGGCACTTCATGCTGTGGTTCAATATTTGGCTCGCAGATAATATATAATTTGTCATTGAATGAAAACTCAACGATTGAAGTAAAGGTTAAGGAATATTCTGGGGCTTCTCAGGTGGATTTTCTATTAGAAGAAACAATCAATGGTTGTACTGATTCAGATGCATGCAACTACAATCCTATGGCTAATTATAATAATGGAACGTGCGAATTTACCACGGTGTATTACCCAGATTTTGATAATGATGGTTTTGGTACGGTAGATACTTCTTTATCAATTATTGGAGAGTGTGAAAACACGCCGGCTGGTTACACTCAAATTTCAGGAGATTGTAACGACTTTAATTGGAATATTAATCCGCAAAATGAAAATTGTAATTACGGTTGTGTTTCAAGTTATGCATGTAATTTCAACCCGGCGGCAAATACAGATGATGGAACATGTATAATGACTAGTTCAACTGGTTTTATTGGAGACTATGCTGTAGGGAATTGGGAGATTTATTATTCTTCGGAATTTCCGGGTTCAGAGATTGAATTTACTGAGGATACTTTGAAAATCACTAGTTCAAACCTAGATATTGGAGAGATTCCCTCAACTTATGTGAATCTATTATTAGAAGTTAGCGGTGTTTATTCATTTGACTATAGTTACTTGACGCAAGACGATGCGGCTGAATATGATTTAGGAGTATACTCTATTAATGGCATTAATGTAGCACTTACAAATTATGATGTGATTTCTGAATCGGGAACAGTTTCAATCTTCGCTTATGCAGGATCTACCCTAGGTTTTGGAATTACACAATTAGATGATTGCTGCGGAGCTGCGGAGTTAGTGATTACCAGTTTTAGTTACCCGGAAAATTGTATTTCAGGATGCACGGATATAACAGCTTGTAACTATTCTGATATTGCGAATTTTGATGATGGCACATGCAATTATTCAATAAATCAGTATTTTTTTGATTTTGATTTAGATGGTTTTGGAAATCAAGACAGCTCAATTTTTGTTTGTGATTTCCCTCCATCTGGTTTTGTTAATAATAACCTGGATTGTAATGATTTAGATATAAGCATTTTCCCCGGGGCTGAGGAAATTGGAAATAATGGAATTGACGAAAATTGTGATGGACAAATTGATAATTTTATTTCTGAAAATTCCAAAGCGGATTTTTTAATGTACCCTGTTCCATCCGCCGATCATTTAATAATTGAAGTTTCTGATATTCTTAAAGGAAATGAATATTTTGTTTTTGATTCAACGGGCAGAATACTTATAAGAGGTCGTATTGAGTCATCAATTACTAACATTGGACTTTTCGATATAGAAAATGGTTGTTATTATATCAAAATAAATGATAGTGTGCATGGATTTGTAGTGAAGAAATGACTTTAGAAAAACTTCATTATTCCATCTACTCCACCGTCACACTCTTCGCCAAATTCCTAGGCTGGTCAACGTTACATCCGCGCATGATAGCAACGTGGTACGAGAACAGCTGCAACGGAACAACAGAAACAATCGGAACAAGACTATCGTCAGTTCTTGGAATTTCAATCACGTGATCGGCCATACCTTTCACAGTTTTATCTCCTTCAGTAACGATTGCAATGATTTGTCCTTTGCGCGCTTTTACTTCCTGAATGTTACTTACCACCTTCTCGTATGAAGCACCTTCAGTTGCAATGACAATCACAGGCATGTTTTCGTCGATTAACGCAATAGGACCGTGCTTCATTTCAGCTGCCGGATATCCCTCAGCATGAATGTAAGAAATCTCTTTTAGCTTTAAAGCGCCCTCTAGGGCCACTGGGAAGCTGTATCCTCTTCCAAGGTACAGAGCGTTAGAACAATGCTGATAAAGGGCCGCTATGGACTCTGTAATAGCATTTGTCTTTAACACTTGTTCAACCTTTAACGGAAGAGATCCCAATTCTGCCATTAAGCGTGTGGTTCTTTCATTTGAAATAGCGCCGCGCTTTTGCGCCACAGCTAAGGCAATTTGATAAAGAACAACAACCTGAGCCGTGAAAGCTTTGGTAGATGCCACACCAATTTCTGGTCCGGCGTGCGTATAAGCTCCGCAATGTGTAGCGCGAGAAATAGAACTTCCTACAACATTGCACACCCCGAAAATTAACGCGCCGCGTTCCTTCGCTAATTCAATAGCCGCAAGTGTGTCTGCTGTTTCTCCAGATTGAGAAATAGCAATTACGATATCCGTTGGATAGATGATCGGATTTCTATATCTAAACTCACTCGCGTATTCCACTTCAACAGGAATGCGGGCGAAATCTTCAAATAAATATTCAGCGACAAGTCCTGCGTGCCAAGAGGTTCCGCAAGCAACAATTAAAATTCGTTGTGCTGTTTTCCAGCGCTCTTCATGCTCATCAATTCCGCTCATTTTTATGAGTCCGGTTTTTAGATTTACACGTCCGCGTATAGAATCTTCAATGCTTCTTGGTTGTTCGTGTATTTCCTTCAACATGAAAGAATCATAACCACCCTTTTCAATAGCTTCAAGCTTTAACTCTAACGCTTGAATGTAAGGCGCTTGACTTTGATTGTCGATATTAACGATAGTTAAACCGGTTTTACGATCGACACGAGCAACTTCTTCGTCGTTCAAGTAAACCACATTCTTGGTATACTCGATGATGGGTGTGGCGTCACTAGCGATATAAAAATCATCGTTAGCACCAATTCCAATGACAAGTGGACTCGATTTTCTTGCGAGAATTAATTGGTCTGGATTTGATTTTTCCATCACAACAATCGCATATGCGCCATGGACATTACAAAGCGCAAGACGAACTGCTTCGAAAAGACTTGCGTTTTCCGCGTTACGAATGTCTTCAATTAGGTGAACCAAAACCTCAGTATCTGTATCGCTTAAAAAGACATGTCCACGATTCATTAGCTCTTGCTTAATAGAGGCGTAGTTCTCAATAATTCCATTGTGAATGAGAGCGATTGAACCGTCACCACTGCAATGCGGATGAGCGTTTACATCGTTCGGAACACCATGAGTTGCCCAACGTGTGTGGCCAATTCCAATATGTGAAAGAGGTTTCGTTGGTCCCACAGCGTTTTCAAGGTCAACAACTTTTCCTTTACACTTTCTAACGACGATTTCCCCGTTTTCAATGTAAGCCATACCAGCACTATCGTATCCGCGATATTCTAAACGGCTAAGACCTTTAATTACTTTTTCGTAAACCGGTTCATTGCCTAAATAACCAACAATTCCGCACATTAAGAAATTTATTAATTTGAATATGTAATAATCAAGCGGGTGTTTTCGCTTGCTACGTTTGAAAATTCAGGACCGTGCAGAACGGTTCTATTCACAGAAACTCCCGCAGCGCCAGAAACAATGAAAAGCGGTACGTTTTCTAATTCTCCGGAAATAACTTTTTGAACGTATTGTGTAATGTTCAAGCGGTATCTTTTGTTAGTCTCTTCAACCCCACCGCCAATGTTGCCACTGAATTGATCAGGAAGCGCAACCAGAGTTCCTTCACTGTTTTGATAGAAAACAAAAATTTGAGAAGCCGGTGGGTACTTCGAATCTGGTTCATAAGGAACAACAAGCTCTGCTTTGTTGATGATTCTACCTTCACTCATTTGAAGATCTAACAAGTGCGGTAGTTCTAATTTCACTTTGGTTCCAGCTCCAGCCTGCAAATACAACATACCCTGATTAGCAAGCGTGTCAACGTTTGCAAGATTTTGTAATTCGGGTTGCGAAGCAAATTGATAGAAATGTTGAAGGTGTGAATACCTTCCACAATCCGATGTCACAGGAAATTCGTAAAACGTTGTGTCTGCCGCCCCACCATTGTCATAGCGATAGTAGACGGTGATTTTACTGTTTATGTTGGTGAGATCAAGCGCTACAACACCCAATGGGTAAGATCCAGCCTCTACTTTCAAACCTTTGAAGTAAGATTGAAAGTTAGCATCTGAATCAAGGGCTGAAGTATCTGTTGGATGAAGCAACCTTGTTCCTAAACTGTTCTTGAGCGGTAAACGCAACTGAGGCGCAAGAGAGTCTTCCGTTCCGAATAAATAAGTTTTCGGTCTGAATTGAAACATTTGCGAGGGATTTGCAAGTAAATTTTCATTCAACACAGGCGCATTGTAAGCACTGTTAAAACCAGATGATTTCGGTAAATCGGCGCTCAATTCTTTCACAGATAGATATCCTTCACCAAGCGATCCGTATGAGTAGCCGGTATATGCTACAGAAAATATAACAGAGTCAATTTCGAAGGTTTCTGGAAAATTAGGATTAGCCCCCGAAAGAGCGAATTGTGTTGAGAAACTAGCGAGTGTTCTTCCAAAAGTTTCATCGTTGTATGACCCAAGTAAACATGCCGATAATTCATCGGTAGACAAGGTATCCTCACGAACGATATAACTTACAATACTTGCTGTATCTGTTTGATTCGCATACAACACATCTTCTTCGGGAAGAAGTCCATCTGCCTGCAGGTCTGTTGGTTTTTTACATGAACCAAACAATAACGAGGTTAGAGCAAAAAGGAAGAAGAGAGTTTTCCTCATGTTTTAGTCTATCAAAATTGGTTTTGCCGCGTGAACCGTATCGAAGAATTCATCAATTGCTCCGTGAAAGTCTGCGCATTCATATGCCTTAAGCACAGGAACACTGAGGTTATTCACTTCCTCCATAAGCTTAGAGTTGATGTCAGCGTCGTGAATAACAACACCATCTGCATGAGCAAGAGCAACCTTCATAAGGTTTACATAGTTCGATGTAGAAAGATCTCCAAGATATTGTTGACCCACCTGATCGAATCGGATTTTTTTTGAGAGGCCCTTATCTATCGAACCCACAAAATCGTCTTTATACAATGAGATAACAATTTTGCTATCAGTGAAGTGTGGATCGCTGGAAAATACATGTTTAACGTATATCGGCATTAGTGCGGAAAACCAACCGTGACAATGCACGATATCTGGCGCCCAACCTAATTTTTTAACGGTTTCTAATACGCCTTTCGAAAAGAATATCATCCTCTCTCCGTTATCGGAAAATGCTTTACCCGACTCATCATGCAGGTATGCTTTACGATGAAAAAACTCTTCGTTATCGATAAAGTAAACCTGTAAACGAATTTGAGGAATACTTGCAACTTTAATAATTAGTGGATGATCAGTATCGTCTACAATCAAATTCATTCCAGAAAGACGAATCACTTCATGCAGTTGATGTCTGCGTTCGTTAATCTTTCCAAAACGAGGCATAAATATGCGTGTTTCCTTGCCCCTTTCGTGCATTGCCTGTGGTATTTGACGAAGATTGTTTGCTAGTATCGATTCTGGAGTGAAAGGAAAAATTTCTGGACTTACAAAAAGAACTTTTGTTTTTTGCATAGAGATGTTTAGGTTTGCCTGAATTCAGTTTGCAAAGATATTATAAATCTTTTTTGAATTTTGCAACTTTTTGGCCTTAAAATACTGAAATGAAGGGAACTTCGCTTGAAATAGCTGTTTTACAGCGTGTTGATGAGATGCTGGCGTTTAGCACGAAGTGCAGAAGCGAAAACCGAACGATTGGTTTTGTTCCCACAATGGGTGCATTGCACGAGGGGCACTTGTCTTTAATTGCTAAAGCAAAAGCTGAATGTGATGTAGTTATCTGTTCCATTTTTGTTAATCCGACGCAATTCAACGACCCAAAGGATCTTTTGTTGTATCCAAGAACGGAAGAAGCAGATATTGCGTTATTAAAAGAAGCGGGTTGTGATGTGGTTTTCGTTCCGAGTGTTGCGGAAATGTACCCTGAAGGACAAGAGGTCAAAGATTATGATTTCGGAACACTCACTTCGGAATGGGAAGGGCGCTATCGTCCAGGCCATTTCAACGGTGTTATTACCGTAGTGAAACGTTTGTTTGAAATTGTTATTCCGCACAAATCGTTTTTTGGAAAAAAAGATTTTCAGCAATATTCAGTCATTCGCGAGTGGGTGAAACGCGACCACATTCAAGTTGAAATCATCGGTTGTGACACGATCAGAGCAATAGACGGTCTTGCATTAAGCTCTCGAAACAAAAGACTTTCAGAAGAACAAGCAACAATGGCCACGGCCTTTTCAAAAGCACTAATGTACATTCTAGAGAATAAGCAAGTGGATAATGTGAACGTGTTAATTTCTGAATCAACGAAACGCTTTATTACGAAAGAACAAATTGAACTGCAGTATTTCACAATAGCGAATTCAGAGTCTTTGGTTCCTTTGGAAAAAGTTTCTGATGCACCGCAACAAGTCGCGCTTATTGCAGGATTTATAGGCGGAGTAAGGCTTATTGATGAATTAGAATTGAATTAATCGTTCTCTTCTTCGGCGTTGTAATTTTTCTCTTCCCAACGATTTACCGCTACAGCAGCTACTGCATTTCCAACAACATTGGTAGCAGATCTTCCCATGTCAAGCACGTGGTCAACCCCTAAGAGTAATAGCAGTCCGGCTTCTGGAATTCCAAATGTGGCAAGGGTTCCGGCGATTACTACGAGTGAAGCACGCGGTACCCCCGCAATGCCTTTACTGGTAACCATAAGGGTAAGAAGCATAGCGGCTTGATCGGCCCAACTGAGATCTATTCCATAACTCTGCGCAATGAATAAACTTGCGAAGGTCATGTACATCATACTTCCATCTAAATTGAAACTGTATCCTAAAGGCAATACGAAACTCACAATGCGATTTCGACAACCGAAGCGTTCCAATTCTTCCAATAATTTTGGATAAGCTGCTTCGCTGGATGCGGTTGAGAAGGCGAGAAGCAATGGAGACTTAATGCGAGCGGTTAGTTGCACAACGCGTTTTCCAACAATTAAAAAGGCTACGAACAATAGAATAATCCAAAGCAAGAAAAGCCCGCTGTAAAACTCACCGATGAAGAGGGCATAAGACGATAAAACTCCAATTCCTTTTTTCGCAATTACAGAGGTCATTGCGGCGAAAACCGCGAATGGCGCCACATACATGACCATAGAAGTTATTCGTAACATGACGTGCCCCAGAGCATCCATGGCTTTCACAATGATTTCTCCTTTTTTTCCGAGCGCAGCGGTAGCCGTTCCAAAGAACAAGGCGAAAATGACAATCTGGAGAATTTCATTTGTTGCCATTGACTCTATCACACTTGAAGGAACTATGTGAACCACAAAGCCTTTCAGGGTTAATGCAGCCTTATCAATTCCAGATTCCATAGCCTCCGGAGGAAGAGGTACTTGAAGAGATTTTCCGGGTTGATAAAAATTCACGAGCAAAGCTCCAAGAAGAAGTGAAATGAACGAAGCCGAAATGAACCACAACATTGTTTTTCCTCCGATACGTCCTACGGTTTTCATATCGCCCAGTTTCGCCACTCCCGCGACGAGTGTAGCAAGTACAAGTGGTGCAATAATCATTTTTATTAATCGAAGGAAGACGTCTGTGAGAATCGAAAGAATTTCTAAAATCTTTTTGAGAGTTGCGTTTTGAGTTTCAGAAACGTCGATGCTTTTTTGATACCTCGAAATTTCGGAAGATGCGTTTTTCGATTTGTTGATGCAAGCTAATGCAGCATCGTATTTTTCGTTTTCGGAAATAGAATCGTTTGAAAGGATTGCAGTTAGTTCGTTCGCAGCGGGTGCTGTTTGGTTTGAAAGTTCTTTTGATAGTTGGTCTAAAGCCTCTTTTTTGGTTTTTTGAGCAGGGGCAGGATAAGAAACATTGAGGGCATATCCCACGCCAATTCCAATAAACAATGCAATAAATATCCACGTGGAAAGGCCTCCGAACTTTTTCATCCTTGAAATTTTTTTCGAAGATAACGCCTTCGCTTACAATTCTTCTTGGAGGTGCTTAAGAATTTTTTTCTCAATCGAAGCAGTCATCCCAGGAACTCCGATTCTTAGTTTGTTCGAACAGCGCACTTCTACAATGACACTTTCTCCCTCCTCAAAAATGCGTATAACGCAATTTCTGCCCAGTGCTAAAAAACCCAATCCTTGCTGAGCATAGAGAAAGCCCTTTCGATCATTAATGTCGCGAATGTAAAAACTCTCTTTGTGCAAGAGGTCTGTCAGCGCATTAATAACAGCGTGCTTGGTGCAATGAAATGTTTCTTTATGCAAAATAAAAGGGGAGTCGGTTAAGGTTAACCGTATAAAATTGTAACCTAACCCCCCTTAAACCAAAAGGTTTAAAATAAACAGAGACTTAATACACTCAGACTTTACTTTTTTTCTCGAGCGGCGTCTCGAAATGACTTTGTGTCAATAATTACATACCCCCCGGTGCTGTCGCCATATTTCGCAGGAACGCCTCCAGTGTAGACTGTAATGTTGTTTATTCCACTTGAGGGAATATTCAATGGAGCACCATGAATTTTCACTCCATCTATGTAGTACACAACGCTTCCCGAGCGGCTTCCGCGAAAATAAAGTTCTTCGCCACGATCACTCGTTTTAATGTCACTTGACATGGAAGAGAGAATAGCCTTTAAAGATCCTCCATTTGCAGCAGCGTTATCTTTTAGCTCCTTCGCTCCCAGAGAGATTGCAGTTCCACCGTTGATATCAATGAGCGGCTTTTCCGCACGAATAATAACGGGACCGCCGGTGCCATAGCTTGCAGTTGTTAGCGTATAATCAGAAAGTTTTTGAATCTGATCTGATTTAACTTGAACATCATTCACTTGCAATTGGCTGTATCCAATAAGGTCGTAGAATAGTGTATACGTTCCGGGCTCAACACCATTGATGCGGTAAACACCTCTTTCGTCAGTTGCCGCGCCTGCAACAATACCGTTGTTTTCTGCACGTACAATTACGCCTGCAATAGGGTTGTTGTTTTCGTCGATGATTTTTCCGAAGATTTCACCGTGAGATTGAGCGGCCATTCCTAGAGAAAGAAGCAAGCTCGCGAATAGTGTAATTGTTTTCATAATCGTTATTTTTCTCTAAGCTACTTTTTTTATCTCGCAGATTTTTTCAAAGAAATTGGAAAAATTACCTTCCAAAACACAGAAATGATTTTAATTCTTTCCAACATTCGCGAAGCATAGACTATCTTCGCCGCAAATTATTTTTCACTCCATGAGTGACGCTATCAAACACGAATGCGGGATCGCATTTTTAAGACTGAAGAAACCTCTTCAGCATTACACCGATAAATACGGAACTGCTTTTTACGGACTAAATAAAATGTATCTCCTCATGGAGAAAGAGCATAACCGAGGCCAAGATGGCGCTGGTTTAGCGAACATTAAGTTAGATCCTGAACCAGGCAAAAAGTATATTTCTCGTATTCGAAGTAACGATGCTCAGCCCGTTCGTGAAGTGTTCGCGAAAGTGATGAGTCGCTTTGCTGAAATGGCAAAGAAGAATCCAGATAAATTGAAAAATGCTCAACATCTAAAAAACAATTTTGCTTTTACCGGCGAAGTATTTTTAGGTCACTTGAGATACGGAACCTACGGCGGAAACAGCATTGAAAACTGTCATCCGTTTCTTCGTCAAAACAACTGGATGACCCGTAATCTCGTGCTTGCAGGGAATTTCAACCTTACCAACGTAGACGAATTGTTTGGCTTGTTGGTTGAATTGGGACAGCACCCAAAAGAACGTACCGACACGGTAACAGTGATGGAAAAAATTGGTCACTTCCTCGATGAAGAAAACCAAGTTCTTTTCAACCAGTATCACCAACAAGGGTATTCAAATCAACAGATATCTGAGTTAATAGCGAAGAATATAGACATTCAGCGCGTGTTGCAGCGTGCAAGTAAGGATTGGGACGGAGGATTTGCTATGGTGGGAATGTTGGGTCACGGTGATGCGTTTGTGTACCGCGATCCAAACGGAATTCGTCCAGCTTTTTATTACGAAGACGATGAGGTTTGTGTTGTTGCGAGTGAGCGTCCGCCGATTCAAAGTGCGTTCAACGTTCCACTTGACCAAATCAAAGAAATTCCTGCAGGCTGCGCTTATGTAGTGAAGAAGGACGGAAGTTCTTCTATGAAGGAAATTAAGGCTTCTACTGCTTTGACACCTTGCTCGTTTGAGCGTATTTATTTTTCAAGAGGAAATGATGCTTCAATATACCAAGAGCGTCAAGATTTAGGAAAGAATATCGTTCCGCGCGTTTTACAAGAAGTGAATTACGACTTGGAAAATACGGTCTTTTCTTTCATTCCTAACACCGCTGAAACGGCGTTTTACGGAATGATTAAAGCATTGGAAGATCATTTGAACGATGTTAAAATTGAAAAATTAACATCGGGTTCATGGTCGAATGAAGAGATAGAAGCCATTGTTCGTAAGCGTGCTCGCATTGAAAAAATTGCGATCAAAGATGTGAAAATGCGCACGTTCATTACACAAGATTCTGCACGCGATGAAATGGTTTCGCATGTGTACGATGTGACTCACGGTACTGTAAAACCTGGGGTTGATACACTTGTGGTTATAGACGATTCAATTGTTCGTGGAACGACTCTGAAGAAGTCTATCATTAAAATGTTAGACCGCCTAGAACCGAAAAGAATCATTATTGTTTCTTCAGCACCGCAAATTCGTTACCCCGATTGTTACGGAATAGACATGGCGAAAATGGGCGATTTTATTGCTTTTCAAGCGATAGTTGCTTTGCTGAAGCGCGACGGTAAAGAGGGAATCCTCGATGTTGTTTACATGAA
>JBILTL010000006.1:0-42882 GCA_044371535.1 Flavobacteriales bacterium
AATTCTTCTGTCATAACCCAAAATTTAATGTAATTCCCATTTGACAATCGTTGAGCCAAGCCAAAAAGAGCGACAGGCTGTCAGAAAACAAAACGGGCCGAATGTATTCGGCCCGCAAAGATAACTTATATAATCAGATCAATTGAACGAAGCTACATACTTGTCCAATTCCATGTCTAAAGCTGGTCCGCGAAGGTTCTTCGCGACAATAATTCCATTCTCGTCAATCAACACACTTGAAGGAATACTTGAAATTCCGTACACCTGTCCGGCAGCATTGGCCCATCCTTTCATATCACACACGTGATACTTCCACAACAATCCGTCTTTTGCAATGGCTTCTTCCCAAGCCGTTTTGTTTTGATCAAAGCTCACTGAAAAGATTTCGAATCCTTTTGCAGTTTTGAATTTTGCCTTGCTGTACTTGTTGTAAGCAGCAACCACATTTGGATTTTCTCTGCGACAAGGTCCGCACCAAGAAGCCCAAAAATCAATCAAAACCATTTTCCCTCTTAATGAAGAAAGCTTTAAGTCTTTTCCATCAACCCCTTTCATAATAATATTTGGGGCTTCGTCGCCAATCTCCAATCCGATTTTGGTTGAAGTTGGTGTGATATCATTCTGCTTAACCGAAGTGAAGCTAAACATTGCAACTACAGCGAGCAGCAAAGCGAAAGGGGCAAGATTTTTTTTCATAGTTGTTGAATTCATTTCAAATATAGAACAGTATGTTGCTCACAAGCCAAAGTTCTTGCCAAAGAGTTTATAAGCGCTTGATATCAGCACCCAATGCTTGCAAACGCGCTTCGATGTCTTGATACCCGCGATCGATTTGCTCGATGTTTTGGATCGTAGACTTCCCGTTAGCGCTCAATGCCGCGATTAACAAGGAAACCCCTGCACGAATATCTGGAGAAGACATCGTCACTCCCTTTAAGGTAGACTTGCGGTCGAGACCAATAACTGTCGCTCTGTGTGGATCGCACAAAATAATTTGCGCGCCCATATCTATCAACTTGTCTACGAAGAATAAACGGCTCTCGAACATCTTCTGATGAATAAGTACTGAACCTCTTGCTTGAGTTGCTGTAACTAATGCAATAGAAATCAAATCGGGTGTGAATCCCGGCCAAGGGGCATCGCTAATGGTCATGATTGAACCATCGATGAACGTATCAATTTCATACGAATCTTGCGCTGGAATATGAAGATCATCGCCATTCACCAAATCAACTTGAATTCCCATGCGACGGAACATTTCAGGAATAATTCCTAAATCGTTGTAGGAAACGTTCTTGATTAAAAGGTCTCCTTTCGTCATAGCGGCCATTCCAATGAATGAACCTATTTCGATCATATCTGGAAGACATCTGTGCTCGGTTCCACCTAATTTTTCAACGCCTTTAATAATAAGCATATTGGAGCCAATGCCCGAAATGTTTCCACCCATGCGATTGATCATCTTACACAACTGTTGCAAGTAGGGTTCGCAAGCGGCGTTGTATATAGTCGTTGTTCCTTCAGCCAAGGCAGCGGCCATGACAATGTTAGCAGTTCCTGTAACAGATGCTTCATCGAGCAACATGAATGCTCCTTTCAAACGCGGAGCAGTAACACTGTAGAAATAATTGACTGCGTCATAATTGAAAGTCGCGCCCAAATTTTGAAAACCGGTGAAGTGCGTGTCTAAACGACGACGACCAATCTTATCTCCTCCAGGCTTAGGAATGTATCCTTGTCCAAATCTACCAAGCATAGGCCCTACCAACATGATAGATCCGCGCAAAGCTGCAGCCTTCTTCTTGTAATCTTCTGTCTTTAAATATTCAAGATTCACATCATCGGCAATGAATTTGAATTCGCCCTTGGCCAACTTTTCAACCTTTACACCAATATCTTGGAGCAAGTCTATCAACTTCAGCACGTCTATAATCTCTGGGATATTGCGAATGATTACGGGCTCTGCTGTAAGCAATACTGCAGATATAATTTGTAACGCCTCATTCTTCGCACCTTGCGGAATTACTGTTCCCTTCAATGCATTGCCACCAACAATTTCAAAAGCCGACATATCTCTTAATTTTCTTCGAAGAAAACGCGAAACTTCCTTGCCTCGAACCTTGAAAAGTAAAATTATCAACGAAGGACAATGAATTACGCAAGGACTGGGCTAACTTTGATATGAACTTATGACAAGAAGAATACTTTCACTTTGCATACTCATGGCAGTTTACAATACGGTTAACGCTCAAGACTGGGCGAACCTGAATTACTACCGAAAGGCGAATACTTTGCTTGAAAATCCGGCGGACAATGAAGACCGTATTGTTTTCATGGGAAATTCAATTACTGAATTTTGGAAAAATGTTCACCCCGATTTTTTTGTTGGAAAGACATATGTCAATCGTGGAATAGGCGGACAAACCACTTCCCAGATGCTACTTCGCTTCCGTGCAGATGTCGTAAATCTTCATCCGAAAGTGGTAGTCTTCCTTGGAGGAACCAATGACATCGCGGGAAACACGGGCGATGCAACGCTTGATATGATTGAGGATAATATTTTTTCTATGATTGAATTGGCCAAGGCCAATGACATTCATGTGGTCTTGTGTTCTATTCTTCCTGTATTCGACTACCCCTGGAGCCGGGGTAAAGAACCTGCTGATAAAATTATTGAATTGAACAAAGCCCTACGGTTCTATGCTGAAACACATGATGTAACGTTCGTAGATTTCCACACACCCATGAAAGATGCGCGAAATGGTCTGCGTATTGAATTGGGCGAAGACGGGGTTCACCCAAATGTTGCAGGATACCTAATCATGGAGCCACTTGTAGAAGAGGCTATTGGAAAGGAACTTCAAAAAATAAATAGAATTAGTACATTTATAAAATGAAAAAATTAGTTATTCTTTTTACCGCATTCTTCATTTCAAATTTCACTTGGTCTCAGATCATTATCAATGAAGGAAGCAACAAGAACTATAGCCTCATTGCCGATGAAGACGGCGAATACGAAGATTGGGTTGAACTTTATAACGCTGGGGCTTCGGCAGTTGACCTCTTTGGTTATTCGTTATCAGATAATTCTACTACTCCAACAGAATGGACTTTCCCTCATTACACGCTTAATCCCGGAGAATTCCTTGTTGTTTTTTGTAGCGAAAAAAACAGATTTGCAACATCGCCTTTCACTACTACGGTCAATACCGGAACCTACACACCGTTTGTTGGATGGAACACCCACAACTTCACAACGCCTTTTCAATGGGACGGTGTTTCGAGCATCGCCGTAAACGTTTGCTCTTATAGCAACACTGGCTACATTACCAACTCTGTATTTAGACAATCTGCTACAGCATACGCGTCAACAACATACGCCTTTAACGATGGCAGCGAAGCTTCTTGCTCTGCTGTCTTAGGCAGTGTCGCTAACCAGCGTCCGAATATGAAATTGAATGGCGTTACGATTGGTACGGGTAACATTCAAAACGGAAATACGGACTACCCCGCCCCCTACGGAAACTGGTATTGGAGTGCACGTAACCAAATGCTTATTCCTGCAGCAGAGCTTACTGCAGCCGGACTTTCTGCCGGACCTATCAATTCGCTTGGATTTAATGTAGCGGCCACAGACCCTGTGGAATATACATATATTGAAATTGCCATGAAGAACACGCCAGATGTTGCCATGACGAATACTTTCCTTCCTAATTCAGGGACGATGTTTCACACTACATTTAAATTATCTGGAGGAGGCGACACGTTGTTTTTATTCAATCCTTCACAAGTTCTTGAAAACAGTTTGGTGGTCAATTGTCAAGCTGTTGACATGAGTGTCGGACGTTATCCGAATGGGTCAAATACAAATTCACTTTTCGCAACGCCAACTCCTGATGCCAGTAACAGTGGAACTCCAGCATTGGGATATGCAATTGCCCCCTTGTTCGACCACAACCCTGGTGTGTACACAACTCCCTTCAACGCTACCATTCTTGATTTAAACACTGCACCTTCGACCATTCGTTATACGATTGATGGAAGTGAACCAACAGCCAATTCTCCCATTTATACAGGAACACCAATCACATTCTTTCAATCAAAAATTTTACGCGCGCGTGCTTTCAAGCCGAACTACATTCCAAGTAATGTAACCTCTGCTTCTTTCCTTTTCAACATCACTCACACCACTCCTATTCTTTCCATTACCACAGACAATTCGAATCTTTATGGAAGCGAAGGAATCTTTGACAATTGGGACCAAGACTGGTTGCGCAACGCACACATTGACTATTTCGATTCTATTCCTGGCCATCCGCTTGTGTTTTCACAAAATACAGGTATGCAAATCGATGGTGGAGCTGGTGGAAGTCGCTCACATCCGCAGCACTCATTCCGATTAGAATTAGCGCATAGCGTATTGGGTGAAGGTTCTGTGAACGAAGTCATCATTCCAGGTAGACCCAACAGAAACAAATATTCTGAATTCTATTTGCGTAATGGAAGTAATCAATATTTGGTTCTTCCATACAAAGAAGCTTGTCAAGCTGAATTGATGTGTCGCGGAGCAAATGCCAACTACAGCGCATACAGACCAGCGACGGTATATATCAATGGACAATATTTCGGGCTCTATGAACTTCGTGAAAAATACAATGCTGAAATGTTCAAAGAGAACGAAGGAGCAAATAAAGACTCTGTTGAGTTAATGTCACTCAGTTACTGGTATGGAGGAATCTTGCGAGCTGTAGAAGGTTCAACAGATAATTTCTGGAATTCATACAATTCCTTCAATGCTTTGAATGTTGGAAGTCCTACCTATTGGAACGATGCTGACCAACATTTCGACATGACCTATTACACCGATTATATCATTTCTGAATCTTGGATGGGCAATGTCGATTGGCCGCAGAATAACATTAAAATTCATCGCTCAGACGTCACCAACAACCGCTGGAGATTTGCAACCATCGATTTGGAATTGGCACTCAACCCGAATGCTTGGACAGATTGTTTTTTCAATCACATCGATTACATTTCAGGACAGAGCACAGACAATCCATACATCAACATATGGCTGAAGAGTATTCAAAACACACAATACAAAAACTACTTCATCAATCGCTTCGCAGATTTAATGAACACCAACTATCGTCCTGAAAGACTTATTGCTGTCGAGAATCGCTATTTCAATTTAACTGCACCTGAAATGCCGAATGAATATCAACGTTGGGGAGACGCGGGGAATGTACCCGGGCAGATGGACAATTTCTATAACAACCACTTGACATTCCAATCGGAATTGCTTTGCAGAACAGAGCAAGTTCGCAACCACATCCAAGATCGATTCGCACTTCCTCAGCAAGTAGATGTTACATTGGATGTTCTACCTGTTGGTTCTGGCAAAATTCACATCAGCACTGTTGAACCCACTGAATACCCATGGACAGGTGTTTATTTCGATGGGGTTCCTGTAAAAATTGAAGCCATCGCCAATCCTGGGTATGCATTCGCATATTGGGACAATAGCAGTATCATCAACGATATTCTCGATTCCGTTTGGTTGGGAAACATTACACTTAACAACGCACAATTCACTGCACATTTCGAATCGACTATCAACATCAATGAAGAAAAAGAAACTGCCTTTAAAATCTTCCCTTCACCGGCAAAAGACCACATACAAATCATTGCTGAAGCTCAATTCAGAGGATTGACTTATTCCATTTTCGACATTCAAGGTAAATTGATTCATACCGGTAATATGGAAAACCAAGGTTCAACCAGAATAGATGTTTCTTCCTTCAGCAGCGGCATGTATGCCATTCAAATTTCAGACAGCGCAAAAGGAATTGTTGCTAAAAAAATATTTGTAAAAGAATAATCCTCACTTTTGCCCCTCAAAAAAAACTAAACGCATGTCAGTAAATAAAGAAGTTCGCAGAGTCACTACCCACACGCTTCAGGAAATGAAGAACAAAGGCGAAAAAATTGCTATGCTCACCGCATACGATTATTCGATGGCTCTGATTGTAGATCAGTCTGGAATAGATGTCATTCTTGTGGGTGATTCCGCTTCCAATGTCATGGCTGGTCACGAGACCACACTTCCCATTACATTGGATCAAATGATTTATCACGCTGCAAGCGTGGTTCGTGCTTGTAAGCGCTCGTTAGTTGTTGTAGATATGCCCTTCGGATCTTATCAAGGAAATTCGAAAGAAGCTTTGAACTCTGCCATTCGTATCATGAAAGAAACGGGGGGACATGCTATTAAAATGGAAGGTGGCGAAGAGATTGTTGAAAGTGTAAAACGAATTTTAACTGCGGGAATTCCTGTCATGGGACACCTTGGACTAACTCCTCAAAGCATTTACAAATTTGGAACTTATCAAGTTCGTGCAAAAGAAGAAGCTGAAGCAGAAAGACTCATTCATGACGCTAAACTTTTAGCTGAGAGTGGTTGTTTCGCTATTGTCTTGGAAAAAATTCCAGCGACACTTGCTAAACGCGTTGCTCAAGAAGTGCATGTTCCAATCATTGGAATTGGCGCGGGAAGCGATGTTGACGGACAAGTTTTGGTGTTACATGATATGTTGGGAATTACCGAAGGATTCACTCCGAGATTCTTGCGTAAATACCTGAACATGGGTGAACAAATGCGCGGTGCTTTGGAGCAGTATGTAAGTGATGTGAGAAGCATTGATTTCCCGAACGACAAAGAGCAGTATTGATGAAAAAAAACGCGCCCAAAGTTTGGGACCGAGCACCAAAAAAACCGCTTGAAGTAACCACTGTAGAAAATCTTCGCATTTTATTCGAAGACAATCACATCATTGCGGTAAACAAGCGCAATTCAGATATTGTGCAAGGCGATAAAACAGGTGATGCGGTATTGAGCGACATTATTAAACAGTACATCAAGAATAAATACAACAAGCCCGGCGAAGTCTTTTGCGGAACAGTTCATCGTATCGATAGACCCGTTAGCGGAGTTGTAATTTACGCAAAAACAAGCAAAGCCCTTTCCCGATTAACAGTAGATTTCAAAACACGCGATGTTTCGAAGACCTATTGGGCTGTTGTGCAAGATGCACCGCCGAAGATGGAAGGTCATGTATTAAACTATTTGTGGAAAGATGAAAAGCAAAACAAATCTTTCTTTTTCAACGAGCCGGGCAAAGACCGAAAAGAATCCGAATTGAATTACAAAGTAGTTGGAAAAGGTGAGCACTATACATTTGTTGAAGTCTATCCGAAAACAGGAAGACATCACCAAATTCGCGCAACACTCTCTCAACTAGGCTGCCCGATCAAAGGTGATATTAAATACGGAAGCAAGCGTACCAACGACAATGCGAGCATTCACCTTCATGCTAGAAAAATTGAATTTACTCATCCTGTGAAAAAAACTCCTGTTGTGATTTCTGCTCCACCACCGGAAGATCCATTGTGGGACGCCTTCCTTATTCAAGCTTTTGAATAACCTGTGCGTAAAATCACATATTGTCAAACTTCACTCACACTATATTTGTCCACTCAAAAAAAATAGAATACTATGGAAGCGAACGAACACATCAAATGTCTTATCATCGGAAGCGGACCAGCAGGTTATACTGCGGCTATATATGCAGCGCGTGCTGACATGAAACCAGTTATTTACCAAGGTCAACAACCTGGCGGACAATTAATGGACACCACTGAAGTGGACAATTTCCCTGGATATCCTTCTGGAATTAAAGGTCCTGAAATGATGGCCGATCTTGAAAATCAAGCAAAACGTTTCGGAACAGACATCCGCAACGGATGGGTAACGAAAGTAGATTTTTCTGGAAGTAAGCACTACGTTGAATTAGATAACGGAAAGCACATCGTATCTGCCGACACTGTAATTATCGCAACTGGAGCTTCTGCAAAATGGTTAGGTCTTGACAACGAAATTCGCTTGCGTAACCTTGGTGGTGGAGTAAGTGCATGCGCCGTATGTGACGGTTTCTTCTACCGCAATCAAGATGTTGCTATTGTTGGTGCTGGAGATACAGCTGCAGAGGAAGCGACATACTTAGCAAAACTTTGTAGAAAAGTATACATGATTGTAAGAAGCGACAAAATGCGCGCTTCAAAAGCCATGCAGCACCGTGTTATGGAAACTCCAAACATTGAAGTATTGTGGAATTCAACTACCGAAGACATCTTAGGAAAGGACGGTGTTGAAGGTGCAATCTTCAAAAACTCAGAAACCGGAGAAAGTCGCACTGTGGCTATCACTGGATTCTTTGTAGCAATTGGTCACACGCCAAACACAGCAGTATTCAAAGACTACATCAACACCGATGAGACAGGATATATTTTAAACAATCCGGGCACCTCTAAAACAAACGTTGAAGGTGTATTTGTTGCCGGAGATGCTGCGGATAAAAATTACCGTCAAGCGATCACAGCAGCCGGAACAGGTTGTATGGCAGCGTTAGACGCTGAACGTTATTTGGCTTCGAAAGGAATTCACTAAGAAATTTCAATTCAACAAAAAAGGTCGACAAATTGTCGACCTTTTCTTTTTCTAGTGGGGTGGCTTATGGGATTCGAACCCACGACCCTCAGAACCACAAACTGATGCTCTAACCAACTGAGCTAAAACCACCGTCTAAGAGGGCGCAAAGATAAACACATTCATTCTATTTGAACAAATAGACCCGAGTATTTTTTTGAATTTGTATCTTGCAACGGTGAAAAGCAAATTTCATGTCCTCTTTCTGAGCAGTTGGTTTCCGAGCAAAACCCACCCTACTCTTGGCAATTTCGTTCAACGTCATGCCGAGGCTGTAGCGCTGTTTGCAAAGGTGACTGTGCTCTATCTATCGAAGAACAACACGATTGAAAATTTCATAATTGAAGACGTAGAAGAAAGCAATGTCCGCATTATCCGTGTTTACTATTCATCGAATGGCTTTCTCTTCCGAAATCGCATTCGCGCGTTGAAGAAAGGAATTAAACACATCAATTTCAACATAAACAAGCCCAACATCGTTCAACTCAATATGGTTTGGCCGGAAGGATGGGAAGCACTTTTCATTAAACGGAAATGGAAAATTCCTTTTGTTATTTCCGACAACTGGACGGGCTATCATGCAGATGAGAGAGGTCCATTACCCGCGCACATTCGAAACTACATGCGCTATGTTGCAAATCAATCGAATCTTCTTCTTCCTGTCACACAACAACTTGAAGATGCAATGCGAAAACTCTCATTCAGTAAGCCTTCCGTCATTATTCCGAACGTTGTAAACACAGGATATTTCAAGATTGAAAATAAAAATTCAACGCATACTTTTCTTCATATTTCACACTTAGACAATAACCACAAAAACATTGAAGGCATTCTTCAAGTTTGGAAAAAATTCTCTGACAAAGTGGAAGAGGTTATTTTTGAACTTGGGGGCGACGGTGATATTCAACATTGGAAAAAAAGAAGCCAAGAGTTAAACATCCGTGAAAGCAGCATCTCATTTTTCGGAACGTTGAATCAGCACGAAGTTGCAGCAAAAATGAATGCTTCCCATACGTTCGTTCTCTTCAGCAACTACGAAAATTTACCACTCGTGATGATTGAAGCCATGGCCAGTGGAATGAATGTAATTGCGACGCGTGTAGGTGGAATCGCAGAGCACATGAGCTTTTGCAGATGGAACAAACTCATTGACGCAAAGAATGAAGAAGAACTTTTGAATGCCTTATCAGAGTCTAACAACGAATTCCGCGAAGTAAATCGCGAAGAAATTTCAGCTTATGCTAAGAATAATTTCTCATTCCATTCAGTTGGAAAAAAATTCATAGCGGCCTACGAACAAGCACTAGACAAATGAAACGCGTAGAATTACTTTCCATATTGAATCGTGCGTTCGGACTGGTTTCAGCATTGCTTCTTGTGCTTATGAATTTGCACTTTGTTCATGTTGAAGGACAAGGAACCATTGCACTTATTAATTTCGGAATTCTCATTCTCGCAACGTTAAGTCAGTTCATCGGTGGCGGTGCACTTATTTACTTAATTCCTCGAATGGGCGAGCATAAAATTGCGCTTCCGTCTCTCTTGTGGATTGCTATTAGCGGCGCATTAACATCATTCTTACTCTTGCTTTTGAATGCCCCGTTTATAGGATTCACAATTCTATTAGGAACGCTTCAAGCTGTTTTCGTGTTGCAACAAATGATTTTATTAGGGAAGGAAAAAATTGAATCCTATCAGACTCTTCTTTTCGTGCAATCCATTTCATCATTGGTCTTTGTAGCTTGTTTCTACCTCTTAACAGATTGGGGAATCCTAGCTTTTATTTCAGGACAGCTGCTTTCATTTGTTCTTACCGCTTCTGTCGGATTTTTTCTTACTCCGAACGTATGGAAAAACATGCGTTTCGATTTATCAAAAAATGATCTGCAACAAACAGCAAAGCTCGGTAGTTACGCTCAATTAGGAAATATCTTTCATTTAGGAAATCAGCGTTCTTACTTGTATTTCCTTGAAAATTCGGGTGCTGAAGGAAAAGTTTTCGCTGGTGTATTCTCCATACTCATGTATGTCGCTGAAGCACTTTGGTCTGTGGTAAAAAGTCTTTCATCGATTCTCGCTTCACGGGTGGCTCAGACAACGAATTTCAGCGAACATCTTGCACTCACAAAACGTTATCTAATCATTGGAATTTCAACCACAACATTGGGGACATTATGCTTCATGCTCGTGCCGAATTCATGGTTAGCCGTGTTCGTGGATTACGATATTTCTTTTTTGAAAGAAGGATTTTTCTTCCTTGCACCTGGAATAATTGCAAATGCCGCCACTGTCTCATTCGCACATTTATTTTCCGGAAAAGGATTGCACAAGTACAACTTCTATTCAGCTATTTCTGGATTTTCGGTAGCAATCTTATGCTCTTCTTTTTTAATACCTACTGAGAACATCAATGGCGCATGCGTGGCAGCCTCCGCGGCATTTATTACGCAATGTCTCGTGCAAATTTTCTTTTATTTCAAGTTGAAGAAAAACGAGAACTTAGTCTAGGTTGAATACATCGCGCATACCCATCGGACGTGACGCAATGAATCCTTCCCCATATTGATATCCGGCAAAGCGACCAAAATCGATAGCTCTGCCCTTAATGAAATCAAAAAACTCTTCACCAGAAATTGGAGTCTTAGGCTCTTGTGAATTCGGATCAAAAAACTGACTTGAAAAAGACTTCAATGTTTCAATTTTCTTCTCCATGTGCTCCGTAATATCAACTACAAAATCGGGTCTATTGTAATAATCTTGATTGAAATGATAGACAGCACGAGGTCTCCATGCTTGATGTGTGGTTTCTATTTTAGGAAGACCAGCATAGAAGCAACAATCTGCAACCAACTTAGCGGCTCTCGCGTGATCGGGGTGTCTATCGCGAAGCGAATTCGTAAAAACAATTTCAGGTCTATATTTTCGAATGGCGTCTATCACGAGCATTTTATTCTCTGGAGTGTCAGTAAAAAAACAATCGGCCATTTCTAAATTCTCTCTGTAATGTATTCCCATCACCTCAGAAGCTTTTTGCGCTTCGATCATGCGCAGTTCCGCGCTTCCACGTGTTCCGCGCTCGCCCTGCGTAAGATCAACTAAAGCAACTTTTTTTCCTTCTTTAACAGACTTGAGTATGGTTCCTGCTGCACTAATTTCAGCATCATCAGGATGCGCTGAAATGACAAGTAAATCAACTTTATTCATTCTACAAATCTCTGAAAATAAAGTAGAACATACTTAAGAAATTAATTCTTATTTTAGCAAAAGATGTACAGGAGAATCCTAATATTAATAACTATAGCATTTTCGGCCAATATCTCCTATGCTCAGCCATCAGGGACAATCGAATCTGCCTTAGCCTTAATGGCAGATACGGCATCTTGGTCAAACGCCTCCGAATTCATAAAACAAAAGAAACCGAAGGTCTATCCAACACCAGATTTACCAGAATTAGATTTAGACTTAAAAGGGATAGCCGACTCACTCCTTTACATTCCGAGCTACGCAAAATACCAGAACTGGGACACGCGCAACATTTGGCACAAGCGTAAAAATGTAAACTTCACGAATGATTCAGCCATTCATTTTGTGCTTGCCACTGATTCGTGTGACTTTGTTTTTCCGCTTGCCAAAGGTCATCAAACCTCTCCTTTTGGTCCTCGTTGGGGCCGATTGCACGCTGGACTCGATTTAGATTTAGAAACTGGCGACCCTATAACCAGTGCATTTGAGGGTCTTGTTCGCATTTCGCAATTCAGCGATAGCTATGGAAACGTGGTTGTAGTAAGGCACCCGAATGGCCTAGAAACATTGTACGCACACATGTCGGCTAGAATGGTTGTTTCAGGACAATATGTTCAAGCTGGAGACCTATTGGGATTGGGAGGCAACACAGGACATTCATTCGGTGCGCACTTGCACTTTGAAACCCGATACTTGGGCAATCCATTTGATCCAGCCTACCTCATCACCCCAAATAAAAAAGCGCTCAAATCAAAAGAATTCGATTTAACTAAGAACAAATTATACACCCCAACCAAGACGCCTGCTAATCCAAATGCCAAAACGAATAAGGAAAGCAGAGAAACCAAAACAGTCGACAAAAAGGGAAGCGACAAGAAATATTACACCGTAAAAAAGGGTGACACACTTTCTTCAATTGCATCGAAAAACAAAACAACCGTTTCTAAAATCTGCAAATTGAATGGAATGAAATCAACTTCGAAATTAAAAGCAGGACAAAAAATTCGCATTAAGTAAGAATATTACAGCACATTTTAAGATACTTTTTTTCATCGAACAAAGAACATATTTACACTGAAGTTGTTTTAAAATTATGAAAAAAAGAGTTGCTGTCATTGGTGCTGGGTTTGCGGGATTATCTGCTGCGTGCAGGTTAGCGCAACTTGGATTCGAGACGCATGTATTCGAACAGCACGCCAATCCGGGCGGACGCTGCAGAGCTTTTGAAAAAGACGGATTTAACTTTGACATGGGACCAAGTTGGTATTGGATGCCAGAGGTCTTTGATCAATTCTTCGAACAATATGGTGAAAAGAGAACGGATTATTATTCGCTAGAAAGATTAGACCCTTCTTACCGTGTTTATTTTTCAAATAAAATTTTAGACATTCCGGCTTCTGCCGATGCCTTGGGTGACCATTTGGAATTAATTGAAGCTGGAAGCAAAGCGAACCTTAAGAAATTTCTTTCTGAAGCCAAATACAAATATGAAACGGGTATGGGTGAATTCGTTTGGAAGCCTTCTCTTTCCGCCAGAGAGTTTCTAGACCTGAAGTTGTTAAAAGCTGCTGTAAAAATTCATCTCTTCAACTCCATCTCATCGCACATTCGGAAATATTTCCAACACCCTGAAATAATTCAGCTGTTAGAATTCCCTGTTCTTTTCTTAGGCGCAAAACCTGAGAAAACGCCAGCGCTATACAGCCTGATGAACTATGCAGACTTGGAGCTCGGTACATGGTACCCTCAAAAAGGAATGGCTGAAATTCCAAAAGCCATGGAGAAGGTTGCGAAAAATCTTGGCGTGACTTTTCATTACAACAATACCGTTTTTCAAATTGAATCGTTGAATGGCCAAGCCAAACGATTAATTACTTCGTCTGGAAATTTCGAAATAGACGCGGTTATCGCAGGCGCTGATTACCACCACGTCGAGACAAAAATGCTTGTCCCTAAAGACCGTTCTTTTTCTGATGACTACTGGGAAACCAGAACAATGTCGCCATCATCTCTTTTGTTTTATTTAGGAATAAACAAGCGAGTGAAAAATCTTTTACATCATAACTTGTTCTTCGATGAGCCTTTTGATCAGCACGCGAAAGAAATCTACGACAACCCACAATGGCCAACACAGCCACTTTTCTATGCTTGCGTTCCATCAATCACAGATGAAACAGTCGCACCTGAAAATTGTGAAAATATTTTTCTACTCGTTCCAGTTGCTCCCGATTTAACAAGCGACGAAACGCTAAGAGATAAATACCTTCAAAACATGTTAGACCGAATGGAAAAGCGAACAGGAGAATCCATTCGTGAACACATCGTCTACAAACGCAGCTTTGCCCACGAGGAATTTATTTCAGAATACAACAGCTTTAAAGGCAACGCTTATGGCTTAGCCAACACACTTAAACAGACAGCAATTCTGAAGCCTTCCATGCGAAGCAAAAAATTAAGCAACCTATTTTACGCGGGGCAACTAACGGTTCCAGGGCCAGGCATGCCACCAAGCATCATAAGCGGACAACTCGCTGCAGAGACAATGAATAAACTTCTTTTTCAATCATAACATCATGACAGGTAAACCACTCTTCGACAACGTTTCCTTCGATTGCAGTAGGCTAACAACGCATGCATACAGCACAAGCTTTAGCATGGGTATTCGAACACTTGGCAAAGAAATTAGAAATCCGATTTACGCGATTTACGGTTTCGTTCGATTTGCCGATGAAATTGTAGATACTTTTCATGATTATGAAAAGCACGAATTGATGGAGCGTTTTCGCAAAGACACTGTGCTTGCAATTGAAGAACGTATTTCACTCAACCCGATTTTAAACGCATTTCAACATACCTATCACAAGTATAACATTGAATGGGAACTGGTAGATACGTTTTTGAAAAGCATGGAAATGGATCTTCATCAAATGGAACACGATAGAGATTCCTACGAGACTTATATCCTCGGTTCTGCTGAAGTGGTTGGATTAATGTGCTTGCATGTTTTCGTAAATGGAAATCAAGCTGAATATGAAAAGCTAAAACCTTCCGCTATGAAATTAGGAGCAGCTTTTCAGAAAATAAACTTCTTACGCGATTTACATGCAGACTACAACGCATTGGGTAGAGTCTATTTCCCGAATGTTGACATGACACAATTCGATGAGCCTACAAAAAAGGCTATTGAGAAAGAAATTAAAGAAGATTTCAGATTAGCCTATATCGGAATACTTCAACTTCCTAAAGAAGCACGATTCGGTGTTCTTATCGCATTTAAATACTACTACAAACTGTTTCTTAAAATTCAAGCACTTCCTTGCGATCGTATCTTGAAGGAGCGTGTAAGAGTCGCCAACCCAAAGAAAATTGCTCTACTTGCTAAGAGTTATTTGCAACATAATTTAAATTTGTTGTAATGAGCGTCTCGATTCGAAAATTAATAATGGTGGTCTGTATTCTTGTGGGGTCAGTTTCACTTTCTGCTCAAGAAATTCAATGTCAAAAACTCTTTATCTCCGCTCAAAACGAACCGGCAAAAAAAGAGTTCTACAACTACTGCGCGAATCTTTCTAACCGCAATAACACACAAGAAGCATACTTTGGTGTTGCTACTGCCATGTACGCAGAATTGGTTTCCAATCCCGCAGAAAAACTGAGTTATTTCAGTCGCGGAAAAGACATGCTTGAAAAAGCCATTGCAAACGACTATTGGAATGAAGAACTTCGTTTCTTGCGTTATTCCGTGCAGGATAAAGCTCCATGGATGTTGTCTTATCACGACAAACTCGACGAAGACTCCTATTACATTTACCAAGCACTATTAAACGGAAAAATAAACAAGACAAAGGCATACTGGAAAATTGTAATTCAATTCATGATTCAAAGTGAAAACATTAGTTCAGACTTAAAATCGAAATACAGTCAGCTTTAATGGAATACGTAGTGCTCGTAGACAATAATGATAACGCCATTGGAACAATGGAAAAACAGCAAGCCCATGTTGAAGGGGTTTTGCATCGAGCATTTTCAATCTTTATTTTTAATTCGGAAAACAAATTACTTCTTCAGAAACGGGCTTCTTCCAAATATCATTGTGGCGGCTTGTGGACAAACACGTGTTGCTCTCACCCAAGAGAAAATGAAATTATTTTAGACGCAGCAAATAGAAGACTTCAAGAAGAAATGGGAATGCAGTGTGAACTCAAACCACTCTTCAATTTTGTTTACAAAGCCGAATTTGAAAATGGATTAACCGAACACGAATATGACCATGTATTCGTTGGCCAATCGAATCAATTACCAGAACTCAATACAGAAGAGGTTGAAGACTACCGATACATAGATCTTGAAGAATTACAAACTGAAATAAAAGTATCACCTCAGAATTTCACTCCATGGTTTCTCATTGCCCTAGATAGAGTTTCTGAATTTAACGCGAATCAATCATGATAATCAATATAGCAATCATTGTTCTCACATTTCTTGCTATGGAAGGAATGGCCTGGCTTACACACAAATTCGTTATGCACGGATTCATGTGGTATTTCCATGAAGATCATCACCAACCAACACCTGGATTTTTCGAGAAAAACGACGTGTTTTTTCTAATCTACGCCATTCCAAGTTGGTTGTTAATTATGTTCGGAATGATGAATGGAAATGACTTCCGCACCTTCATTGGCTTTGGAATATTAGCCTACGGAATTGGATACTTCCTTGTTCATGAAGTACTTATTCATCGCCGATTCAGTTGGTTCGACAACACCGACAATATGTACTTCCGTGCCATTCGTAAAGCACATAAAGTTCACCACAAAAATCAGTTCAAAGAAGAAGGTGAGTGCTTCGGTATGCTAATCGTACCCTTGAAATACTTTAAAGCAGAAGCCAAATTCAAGCAAGCTAAAACTGCACGATGAATTCGAACTACGCCTATATACTCGTAGATCTTTTTTGCTTAAGCGGTCCGTTCTTTTTAAGCTTTCACAAGAGTGTCGCATTTTACAAAAATTTCAAAGCCTTAATTCTTGGGCTTCTTGTGATGATGCTGGTATACATACCTTGGGACATTCTTTTTACGCATTGGGGAATTTGGAATTTCAATGAAAAATACACCCTCAGTTACCGATGGATGCTACTTCCCATTGAAGAGTGGCTTTTCTTTTTAGCAGTCCCATTTGCCTGCGTTTTCACCTTCGAGTGTGTGCGTTATTTCAAAAAATCTGCACCCTCCCAAACCTTCACTCGAATTGCCACTGCTATTATTCTTGCTGCGTGCATTATGCTCATGTGGACTGCCGGAATGTACGAATTGTGGTATACGTTCTCTGCCACAACACTCTGTCTATTCTTACTCCTTTTCCACGCTTATAAAAAATCACCATTCTTAGGTTACCTTTTGTTTGCATGGATGATCTTACTGATTCCGTTTTTTATATCTAATGGAATACTTACTGGATTGCACTTTTACAACTACTCTCTGATCAACACTTCCGAAGTAGATATAACAGAGGCTATTGTTAGATATAACAATCAATTCAATTTAGGCATTCGAATTTGGAGTGTTCCTATAGAAGACTTCTTCTACGGTCTTGCAATGGTGTTGCTTACTGTTACACCTTACGAATATTTCCGTTTGAAATGGAAATCTAAAACGTCACAATAACAGGTCTGTGATCGGAGGCGCCCGCATCACTGGTTGTATAAGACTTTGCGCGAAGGCCTTTGCTGTGCAGAACATAATCTATTCGCAATCCCAAAAGCGGACCTCTATAAGTGCTTCCAATTCCATTTCCGGCATCTTGAAAAGAGTCTTCTAAAGATTGCATCAAACGATTGTAGGTATAAGACACAGGAGTGTCATTAAAATCACCTGCTACAATAACCTTGTGCGAACAACCCTCTATGTGAGAAGCGAGTACATCGACCTGCTTCGAACGTTTCAGCGACGCTCCATAAAGTTGAGTGAGCAAAGGTTTACTTTCATTCTGAATTTCATTCATATCAATGTTCTCATCGAAAAGCTGAAGTGACTTCTTTTTCAAGCGAAAACTTTGAAGGTGCGCGTTGTAAATCCGAACAGTATCACTTCCAACCAAAACATCGATATAAATACAAAAATTATTTACTTCGTTCTCGAAAGGAACTTGGCCTTGATTTACAACTGGGTATTTCGAAAAAATAACCAATCCAAATCTTCCCCCGTCAGAAAGCACATGCGTAGTTCGCTCATGAACAGCATACCCTGAAAGAATATCATTGCGCGATTGTTCAGATAAAAAATCACCACCGTTGGTGTTCCAATAACATTCTTGCAAACAAAGAATGTTAGGTTTAACAGTTTGAATTTCATTTAATATCGCATCTCTGTTTTGTTTAGCTCGCTCTCCATCGTAATACCCCATGAGATGCGCATTGTGTGTCATTAAGACCATTCCCATTTCACCTGAAGATGTCTTACTTCCGCCAGAATGAAAACTAAAGAATGATAACAAATCAGGTAAGGAAAACAAAAAACAAATCCCGAATGGAATGAGCCATTTCCATTCCTTTCGAAAGGCCATTATAACTGCGGCCAATAAAAACAAAAGCAACAGCGGCCAAAAGAACAATCCCAAAACGCTGATGACATTGAAAACACTCGGATTGAAATGCGAGGATAAATAGGATAACAAATAGCATGAAATGACCAGAAGACTAAAAAAGCGAAAGACAAAGCGAACGAACTTTCCCCAATGACTCAACTTCTTAATTTCCTTCGCTGGCGATTCCATCACTTCTCCTTTTGCTGTTCTAAAAATAATTTCTCCTTTGCAGATAAACTTTCAAAACCCGAACGAGAAATTTTATCTAAAATTGAGTTCAAATAATCTTCCTTCAATTTTCTTTCGGCATTAAACTCATCGTCTGTTTGAAACCGAACATTACTGCGCTTCACAGTTAGCTTTGGAGAAGGCTTAAACCAGGAGAATATTTTTTCAATCCAATTCATTTGCGTGAATTCAAATTTATCTAGAATCATCCAAAACATTCCGCCAATCGCACCACCTAAATGCGCGAAAAGAGATAGGTTCTGAGCTTCGTAATTCAAGACATCAATTACTTCCAAAAGTAAAAATACCGAGCAGCCTAGCCAAAAAGACACTCCTCTTTTTTCAATGTTTCCAACATCGAAAAACAACCAGCCTACCCAAAGTGAGGTTATACCTGCAGAGGCACCAATCAAAGACACCTCGTCTTCAATACACAATAGAAACAGCAATCCGCCAACTACTCCGGCAATCCAATACTTTATAGCCTTCAACCCGAAATAGCGATCCTTCGACCAATAAATTAATAGCATTAACAAAGCGTAATTCCAAACGAAATGACTGACCTCTGCATGAAAGAAACTGTAGGTTAACCATGTCCAAATCAACGTGTACGATTCCGACTTTGTAGAAAATGCAACGATCGCATCAAAATCCGATACATAGGCTGCGCCACTGTAATTCACAGAAAGCAAAACTACAATTAATCGTATTAAAAATCCAAGCGCCAACAAGGCACTTATAAATTTCAATCCAATCGGTGCATTGCGAAAACGATTTACCATGCATTCCCCTTTTTCTGCCAATACTTAAGCAGAAGAAATCCGAAAAGCATACCGCCAAGGTGTGCATAATGTGCAACATTGTCATCGGCGCTCTGACGCATGGCTAAATAGAATTCTATGGCTCCGTAGATCAAAACGAAATATTTCGCTTTAATTGGAATGGGTGGAAAAAGTAACATTAATTCTGTGTTCGGGAACAACATTCCGAATCCCAGCAAAACGCCGAAGACAGCGCCAGAAGCGCCTACCACACCCGAGTTTATAGCTGAATTAAATTTATTCATAGCTTCACTAAGGTAGTATTCATTTGTACCAATAATGGACGCACCGTGCTCAACAACTTCTTTATATTGGTTAAATGTCAATTGTCCCGCCAACTGTTGAACCTGAAGGAAATTAACTCCCATGTGCAAGAAGAAAGCCCCAACGCCACAAACCATGTAATAGATGACGAACCTCTTTGTTCCCCAGTAATTCTCTAGAGCAGTACCGAACAAATACAAGGCATACATATTGAAAAAGATATGCGTAAAGTCATCCATGGAATGCATGAACATGTGCGTCACAATTTGCCACGGTCTAAAATTCGGACTGGCAAAATAATATCCTGTTAAGGCGTCGTTCAATCCAGGAACAACAAAACAAGCCAAGTAAATTAGAACATTAATGATTATAATATTCTTTACTGCTGGCGTAAGGTTCATTCTCATCGTTTTTTATTTTCCTAATTGATCTTCTAAATGGTCTATTCCAAAGGTTAAAGCAATGGCCTTTCCATCTGGGGCAAAATTTTTGTTTTCACAAGCGTTCCAACGAATAAGCAAATCAAGCATCTCCGGAACCGTTAACATTTGTCCCTTCTTCACA
Organism: Flavobacteriales bacterium; assembly: GCA_044371535.1. Taxonomy (GTDB): domain Bacteria; phylum Bacteroidota; class Bacteroidia; order Flavobacteriales_D; family Sanyastnellaceae; genus CAIZGX01. The sequence continues at coordinate 20,253 of JBILTL010000006.1, forward strand.
GACAATCTGCGCGTATAATCTTTCAATAAATTCATACGTAAATCAGGACCTTCTATTCCCAGTCGCAAACTTTCCAATACCAATTCAACAAAGTTTAAAGCAGCTTGCTCATCCAAGTTAGATGGGGCTGCAATGATTTCTGGCTCTTCTTCCAAATTCAATTCAAAACCAAATGAGGCCAATAAAACATCGTGAATTTGAAGTAGCGATTTGTCTTTTGGTTGGACATTCAATGGAATGGGGAACAACAACTGTTGAGCAACAAACGAATGACTGTTCTGATTCGAATGTTCTTCAAACAAGATCTGCCAATGCAATCGTGTTTGATGAAACATCTTCAACTCTGAATTTATTTCAGAACCAATAATCACTCGTCCAATTTGAAAAGGCGTGCCACCCTCCCATTCCTCTGTGTCGAATTCTATTTGCTCTTGTTCTGGAGCAATTTCCTTCTCGAATCCAAACCCTGCTTGTGCAAATTGTTCCATCCAATTGCGCGATTTCTGTTGCCATGAATCTGTCTTCTGAAAGGGATTGAAATCGTGATTGACATCTACTTGCGGAACGCGTACTGCGCCCGGACTCACCTGCGTCAACGGAATATTTTCTTGTTCGAAATCTAACGAAGGTGCTACCTGATTCTTACCCAACCCTCTTCTCACAGCCGCATGCAGCAAGGCGTGAATGCTTCGCTCGTCTTGAAACTTAATCTCCGTTTTCGTCGGGTGAATATTTATATCTATGGTCGAAGGAGGAACATCTAATGCAATTAAATAAAACGGAAAACTTCCTGAAGGAAGAATTTGCTCATAAGCTTGCTGAACGGCGTGATTCAAGAACGGACTTTTTATGAATCGCTGATTCACAAAAAAGTACTGATCTCCGCGTGTGCGCTTTGCTATCTCCGGTCTTCCAACAAATCCTGAAATTCGAACGATCTCGGTGTCTTCATCCAAGTGTATCAATTGGTCGTTGTATTTGTTTCCAAACACATGAACCAATCGTTGTTTCAAATTCGATTTCGGCAAATCGAGAACAACATTCCCGTTATGCGTTAGCACGAAATGCACGTCTGGGTGAGTTAACGCCACACGTTCGAATTCATCTATGATGTGACGAAACTCTATCGCATCGGTTTTCAAAAAATATCTGCGAGCAGGTATATTGAAAAATAAATTTCGAACTGAAAAAACAGAACCCTTCGTTGCTTCAACCGGTTCATTGGCGATTAGCTTTCCTCCATCAATTTCTATGCGAACTCCAACTTCATCTTCGTCTCTCTTGGTAATTAATTCCACCTGCGCAACAGAAGCTATACTAGCCAATGCCTCTCCGCGAAATCCTTTTGTAGTGATGTTGAATAAATCTTCCGCTTTACGAATTTTCGATGTCGCATGACGCTCAAAACAAAGTTGCGCGTCTACTTCATTCATTCCCTTTCCGTCATCGATCACTTGAATAAGGGTCTTTCCTGAATCTTTAATAACCACACGGACCTGCGTAGCTTCTGCATCTACTGCATTTTCTACCAATTCCTTAACAACAGAAGAAGGTCGTTGAACAACTTCACCCGCAGCGATTTGATTTGAAACTTGATCAGACAATAATTGAATGACACCTGAACTCTTCATCTTCCAAATTTACAACAGAACATCGCGAATGCGATTGCACATTTATTCACTTTATATGCGTCCTTCCAAAGCAGATTCTATCGATTCCGTTTCTCCACGCAGTTCAATGATTCGCTGAATGACATGATCAACAATTTTATCTGGACATGAAGCACCGCTGGTTACAACGATTTTCAAATTTTCTTGTTGAAGAATTAAAGGTGCAATTTCTTCTTCTTTTAAAGTTTTGCTATTGAAAACCATTGCTTTTTCCAGTGACATAAAATCATCGGAATTACGCACGAAATACACAGGCATTTTTTCACCCAGTATTGTTGCAATCTGAATGGTGTTTGAGGAATTGAATCCGCCCACTACTACAGCTAACTGAGCACCGCTTTCTAACACTCCAATTGTCGCATTCTGATTGTCATTCGTGGCATAACAAAGCGTGTCGCGCGTGTCTGTTGTTGCTTCTTCGCCATATATTCCCACCACAACATCTTTCAAATAAGCGGCAATCTCTTGCGTTTCGCTTGCCAGCATAGTCGTCTGATTCACCACTCCAATTTTTCGTAAGTCTCTCGAAGCGACAAATCCCGGAGAATATTTACTCGCGAAATCGATTTCAAATTGTTCGTCGCTCAATTCCTTCCGAATGTATTTCGCGAGTAACTCAGCTTCCTTTCTATTTCGAACCACCACCACAGGCCCTGTTTCAGCAGCATGCGAAAAAGTAGCGCGTGTTTCTTCATGCAAATACTTCCCATGAACCACGAGGGTGTATCCCCGATTTCCAAGCTCTGCCGAGCGCTTCCAAACCTTTTCAACGAATGGACAAGTTGTATTGTAACGCTCAAGGTGAACGCCCAGTTGAGCTAACTCCGCTGCCATCTCAATCGTAGTTCCGAAGGCAGGAGTAATAACAATATCTTCCGAACTTAACGTTGAAAAATCTACCAAGCGCGTACCATGGTTATCTACTAAAAACTGAATTCCTTCTGCAATCAAGTCTTCATTGACTTGCGGATTGTGAATCATCTCTCCTAAGAGAAAAATTCGCTTCCCCGGATTCTCAGCTACTGTTCGAAAAGCAATTTCAATGGCGTTCTCTACTCCGTAACAAAAACCAAAATGGCGCGGTATAACAAGCTCTGTTTTTCCAACTTGAAAAACAAACGGAGTGTTATCCTTCTTTCTCGGATCATTGACCTTCCGAATGTCTTTAATTCTTCCAAGAATCTTAGATCTATAATGCTCAGGCACTTCGAACTTCTTCATTCTAATTCAATTTCTCTTTAGATAACAAAGCTTGCGGCTTATAGTTCAGCCACATTTCCTTATCAAATTCTTGTAACTCACCTTTTCTATTTGCTCGAAGCAATGATTTGAAAATTTTATTTTTTGAATATGACTCCGAATGCTCAATTAAGAATAGCAATGATTTCAATCCTGCTATTCGCTGCAGCTCTAGTTTAATTTTCCCTTCGTGTTTTAAAGCGTAGTTAATGTTTCCGAACAAATAGGACAACATCAAATCTTCAGTTATAAGGTAATCATTGTAAGGTCCAACCTCCACATTCACGAGCAAATTCGGGTTTTTCGTCACCCACTCCATCACAAAAATACTTGCTCCACTGCGCTCAATTAACTGCTCGGTTGGTGGTGTTGAAACAAGCCAAGCCAACAGCTCTTCAATGTTATCTCTATTCTTTTCGAAAGAATCTAAATTCTCCCACTTCTCATCTGTATTAAAAGTAGGGCACTTTCTATACTCTTGAGCCATCAACGACAACGGCAAAACGAAAAGTATTAGAATTGATAATTTCATACTTCCTCTAGCGTTTCAACGAATGAAATACCATAGTTATGGAGATCACGCAATAACGGTTGATAGAACTCGGCTGTCACAGGAATTTGAACACCGCGCGAAGAAAAATCACCGTTAAACAAACGCTCCACAGCAAAGGCTATAGGCATACCTACGGTTTTCGACATAGCCGTTTTAAACTCATCATCTCCTTCTAAAACCAAAGAAGAAGTCAGCATATATTTCTTTCCTTCTAAGGCATATCCGAACTTATGCACCATTACAATCATATCTCGATCACCTTCCTTCAACACCCACTTCCTTTCTAACAATTGCTGAAGGTGCTGTGCACAAGTTAACTCTTCTTTGCTGAGTGGCTCTTCGCTGAAAATTCCAATTTCATTCAGCATTGAAGCGACTTGTTCATTTTCATTTTTTATGTTGAAATTCATACCGAGTAGAGACTGAGATAGCTCTGCCCAAGTTGAAAATTCACCAACTGGAATCTTGGTGTCGTCGTTTACGAAACCGTTCTTCACCAAAAACGCCCACCCCTTGCAATACCCTTGCTTGCGCAGGGTACCCCTAACAAGTTTGTGAACTTTCTCCAATCCATATAGCTCGAGATAATGAACCGAATTTCTATTTGGATAAGCGTCGTAACTAACGCCGTCACTCGCCATAACCGTATCTACTTCGTCGAATAATTTGAAATAAGGCACCATCCGAAGTTTGTTGTTCTCTCGATACATTGCATGTCCCGAACTACCTGCCAAAATAATATTTCGTGGATTCCAAGAAATTTTATAACCCCACAAATTATCGTCACTCGCAGGCGCAACTAGTCCGCCTGTATATGACTCGAAAGACTCAATCACCGCACCCTGACTTTTCAATCTGTGAATGATCTCCATGGCTGAGATGTGATCAATTCCTGGATCTACGCCCATTTCATTCAACACTAAAACATCTTCTTGCAAAGCAAGTTCATGCATATCATTTACCTCTTGGCTTACATAACTTGGCGTAAAAACATGCACATGAAAATTTATACAATCCTTTACCACTTCAGCATGCATGAAAGCTGGAAGCATCGAAATGACCAAGCTCGCGTGGGCTATCAATTCATGGCGAAAATCTGCGCTATTCGCATCGCCAGCAACAAATTGAACATGATCCAAACTTCCATATTCTGACTGCCAATGCGAGACATTTGTATCGGCAACCAACACATTCCACTTACCCGCCATAGCTCCTTCCACTAAAAAAGAAACCAAATGGCGCGCGCTTCTTCCTGCGCCGAACAATATAATTTTCTTCGTTTCCATCGAAAACAAAGTTAACCAAACCTCTTAGCTTCCCTTTGTATCGCCTTTATTTTTTGGCATAAACTTTTATACAGATGGAAACATAACTAAATTTACATCCTTAACAGACTATAATCATGATGAAAAAAATTACTTTAATTGCCATTGCGCTAATCTCTTTTTCAAATGTTTTCGCGCAAATGAATGCTGTTATTTATTCTGAAGCCGGTGAAAAATTTACACTCTACTTGAATGGTGAAGGCATGAACAGCACACCTCAAGCGAATGTGAAACTTCAAGGACTTACCTCTGAATTTTATCAAGCTCGTGTTGACTTTCAAGATGCAGCACTTGCGGATTTTTCAAACAACAACTTCGCGTTACACCCTGGAATGGAAGTGACCTACCAAGTGAAGAAAAACAAAAAAGGAGAGTATGTTCTTAGATTCTATACAGAAAATCCAGTTTCATCGAACGCCACGGCAAATTCTCCTGCCAACAATAGCGTGAAAGATTTTGCTGTTGCCGACGACGCTCCTGCAAATGCAAACAACCAATCTGGGAACACCAATTCAACTGGAGGAAATTCCAACATTACAACTACCACAACCGTAACTGGAACGAATACGAAACCAAATACTGGAGGAAACGTTGGTATGAACATCAACGTAGATGGCGTTAACATGGGAATGAACGTTAATGTAAATGAAACACCCAATGCCACTGGCGGAAGTGTTGGAATGAACGTTAATGCAGACGGAGTAAACTTCGGAATGAACGTGAATGTGAATGAGAACAACCCTACCAACACAGGTGGCAATGTTGGCATGAACATCAACGTAGACGGAATGAACATGGGAATCAACATGAATGTTCCTGATATGGATGTTCAAACTTCAGGAACGACAACCACTACAACCACAAGAACCACGAGTTCATCTTCCTCAACTAATTCAACAGTTCCAGCACACACTACTCGTCCAAGTGAGCCCGCAAATAACCAACCAACAAATGCCACAACTACTGGAAATGGCAATTGTACGCGCTCTATGGATGCTGCAAGCTTCGAAAAATCAAAACAATCTATATCTAGCAAAGGATTCGACGACACTAGACTTTCGACAGCTAAACAAGTTGCAAAAGCAAATTGTCTAACAACCGAGCAAATTATTGAAATCATGAAAGTCTTCGGATTCGATGACACGCGCCTAGATTTTGCCAAATACGCCTACGACTATTGCTTCGACCAAAACAACTACTACACAGTAGGAGAGGGATTTAGTTTCGACTCAAGCACAGAAGAGTTGAACGAATACATTGAAACGAAATAACATGAAAAACTGGCTCTACATCTTTATTGCTATTGTCTTGCTTGGTACCCAAGCTTGTCAAAACAGTAAACACTACACCAAACTTGGGCAAAAACAAGAAGCAGCAGGATTAAACAAAGAGGCTTCTGAAAGTTATTATACTGCTCTTTGGAAGAAGCGAGCGAATATCGACGCTCAAATTGGAATGAAAAAAACTGGGCAAAACGTCTTGAACGCCATGCTAAGTACGTTCAGCCAAAAAAGCAGCTTCGGAAATAAAAAAGAAGCAGTTTATGCCTTCATTTCAGCAAAAGACTATCAAGCGAAAATCAAAGGTGTTGGTGTAGAGCTTCAAATCCCAGATTTCTATTTTGGAGATTTCGAGAAAGTAAAAAAATCATACTTAACGGATTTATACGAGCAAGGTACTAAATTGCTCGAAGAGAATAAATTCACCGATGCCGAAACCAATTTCCATGAAATTGGTGTACTCGATCCAAATTTCAAAGATGCAGGAGAATTAAAGGACATTGCATACTTAGAGCCTATTTACCAAAAAGGCGTGGCCGAACTTGAAGCTAAGCATTATCGCGCCGCCTACAACAGCTTTATTAAGGTTGAAGAGCGTAAATTAGGATACAAGGAATCTGCAGATCTAAAGAAAAAATGCTTGGAAAAAGGAAGGTATACTGTGGCATTGCTTCCTTTTACAAACGGAACAAACATGCAAGGAAGCGACACGAAAGCAACGGCCTATATTCTTAATGCATTGACTCAAATTAACGACCCGTTCCTTCAAGTAATCGACAGAGAAAACCTTAACAACATTCTTGCAGAGCAACGCATTCAAATGAGCGGGATTTTCTCAGAGTCAAATGCTGTTGAAATTGGAAAAATATCCGGCGCAAAGGCGCTAATCACGGGTACTGTTCTCAACCACACGGTTCAAAACGGACAAATTAGAAAAGTCACTCGTAATGGCTTCGAATCGTATCAAGTTAAAAAAGTAAATGCTGAAGGAAAGACCTTCTACGACACGGAATACAAGCCAATTCAATTCGATGAGTATTATAACTACGCTGAATCGAACGTTTCCATTCAGTATAAAATGACATCAATAGAAACCGCATCGTTAATCAAGAATGATATTTTCACAGAAAAGAAAAAGGACGAGGTCATCTACGCCATTTATGGAGGAAACGCCGCTAATTTGTTCCCTGCTAATGGAAACGTTGTAAACACAAACATGCGCGACAGAAATACCCTGAAGGACATGTTGAATGCTCGAAGAAATCTTCGCGATGGAAATGATTTAGCCAATGATTTGTACATTGAAATTGCTAAGAAAATTGCCGATAACGTGAAGTCACAAATGCAAACGCTAGTTCCCTAATGAAATCATATTTTAAATATTTCTTTTTTTTGGGTGTAATACTCTTGAATGCTTGTGGGGGAAAGGACACGGTAAAAACCGTTGTACCCCCACCTCAACCAAAGCCAGAGTGGGTTTCGAGCCGTCCCGTGAATTCTTCGTACTACATCGGTATTGCAACTTGCTCTAAAAATACGCAGCCGGCAGATTACCAAGCCATTGCAAAAAAATTAGCCTTAAACGATTTAGCAACTGAAATTTCAGTGAAGGTTGAAGGACAAACGTTCTTCAACACAATGGAAGTTAACAAAGCATTCAGTGAGAGTTTCAGCTCGAACGTTACCACCTCCTCTTCTGAATTGTTGGAAGACTACGAAGTAGCTGGAATATGGGAAGACAAGGACCTTTACGCCGTTTATTACAAATTGAACAAATTCGATTATCAATCGAAAAAGGCTCAGAAAAAAGAGAACACGTTAAGATCGGCTCTTGACTTTTTGAAGAAAGGTAGAGAAGCAAAAAAATTAGGCAACATCCCTTCTGCTGTTGATCTGTTTTATCACGGTCTTTTCGCTTTAAAACCATATTGGACAGAAGTGAATCAGATGAAAGATGAAAATGGAAATGACATCTTCATTGACAATGAGTTGTTCTCTGAAATTCGAGCTGTGTTAGCAGACCTTCGTTTTGAGACTCCTTTAAAAAACATTGTACTTTCCTCAGCCAATACATTCAAAGCGCAAGTTCCTGTTATGATCACCTACAAAGGAGAGGGCGTTAGAGGAATCAATGTGAAGTATTCTTATCAGCGAGATAATTACATGAAGCCCAAAACAGTCATGTCTGATAATGATGGGATTATTCTTGCAGACATCGACAATGTTAGCTTAAAAGCAAAAAACAACTCTCTTGAATTAAGTCTCGTTGTTGATGCTTTGGTGCCACAAGATTTAGATTCTGATTTAGCCACAGCACTGATAACAGGTATTAACACAGATCAGCGCAAAATACCAATCGAAATCCTTGCACCAAGTTTTTTTGTAAGTTCAAATGAATTTAAACTAGACGGAACAAAAACTTCTACTCTAGCGGAGATTACAAGAAACACACTGATAAGTAAAGGAATGAGAATTGCAACTAGCGAAAACTCGGCTGACTACGTTGTATACATAAACACCAATCCTCGTGCAGGTGAAGACATTCAAGGCTTTAAAGTGGCGTATCTCGAAGGAAAAATTAGTGTGACCGATACCAAAACAACCACGGCAATTTTCGAGTACAGCATTTCCGGAGTGAAAGGCGTGCAACTTTCTCATGAAAATGCAGTCTTAGAAGCATATAAAAAAGTAAGAGAAAATATAGAGACCGTGCAGATCAGCGAAATAATTAAAATTATTTTGTAAGTTTGGCACAATAACTGAAAACTACAATTCAACTAACATCTTGACAAAATGAAAACACGTGTTACCCTTTTAGCAATTGCTGCGATGACAATGGTTGCTATCCCTTCTTGTAAAAAGAACAAAGACGAAGTAAAAACTCCAGATCCAAAAGGAGAAGTGGTTATCAATGAATACTGCTCTGGAGAACAATTCAAAAGCACTAAAGAAGCTTTCCGCTCAACTGCTACCGGTGAGAGTATGGATCGTGAGACTGCTAAGAAAAAAGCTCGTTCAAACGCAATGTCTGAAATGGGTAAGACCATCAGCGCTACAATGAAAATTGTTGGTGACAACTATGTAAACTCTACTGAGGTGAACAACAAAGAAGAAGTTACTGAGTCTTTCAACGAAATGGCTCGCACTGTTGTTGATCAAGAACTTCGTGGATGTATCGAAATTTGCGAGAAACTAACTCAACGTCCTGACGGAACTTATGTAAGCTATGTTGCTCTTGAGTTAAGCGGAAACACTATCGCAGATGCTTACCAAAGTGGTTTGTCTAAAAACGACAAGTTGAAAGCAGACTACAACTATGAGAAATTCAAAGAAACTTTCGACAAAGAAATGGAGAAACTTTCTCAAGGTAAATAATCTTAAACACCTACTAAAAGGTCACTTCGGTGACCTTTTTTTTTCACCATGAAATCAATATCAACCCTCATTTTAGCCATGTGCTGCGCGGTCGGATTCGGACAATCGAGTCTAAAACTTCATGTTGAAAATATTCCAGCTCAGAATAATAAAAAAGTCTTTTTTGAAGCCTTTGAAAAGGATCAATGGCAAATACTCTCCACATCAGAATTAGACGCGTCGGGATCAGTAATAATACCTTTTACACCTGCACACATTGGCCAATATCGCTTACGATTTTCAGGAACTGGGAAGTGTTGGACTGACTTCTATATTAACCCAAGGACACTACCTAAATCCATTGATATTAGCGTTGATTTTTCCAAATTAACCGGACAGCCAATTTCTATTTTCAACTCTTCTGAACAATCAGAATATGTTGAGCTAGCCTCTCTTTATGCGGATCAACAACTTGCGTACGAAAGTTTCAAATCCATAACTCATCCTGCTTTTTTAAACAAGCAAAAAATCATTAACAACAATGTTCTAGACAATTCTGTGAAGGAAAAAAAATCTGAGGTGTACTCAGAATTTGGTGGACTTTTCATGCGCAGATTACCGCATGACTTTATGCAATTCGACAGTACAATTTACTTCAAGCATTTTCTCGGAAACGTTGATTACAACAATGAAATTATACTTTTTCATTACGCATTTGTTCGCGGGTTAAATCAATACTTCAATCAACTGTACAAGGCTTATCCAAAATCCTATGCCCAGAAATTTACAGATGAATTGTTGGGACGATTGGGTGAAAATGAAGCTGTAAACCAGTACCTACAATCATTCATTTTAAATAAAATGCTCGATTACAAAAATGAGGAGGGATTATCATATTATTTGAATACATACGCAGACGGATGCTCTGATAATTCTTCCTTCAACATTGGTACTAAAAATTTAATCGAAGCCCTTAAAAATTGTACGCCAGGAAAAAAAACCGCTGAACTCAAATATCCCAATGTTGCTGGCGAATTAATATCTCTAGAGCAAACCTGCAAAAAGAACAAAATAACTTTGGTGATGTTTTGGAGAAGCAATTGTTCGCATTGCGAAGAGTTTCACCCTCAACTCCAAGAGATCTACAAGAAATACCACGAAAAGGGTTTAGAGGTATATTCCATTTCCATTGACAAAGAAGAAGCCCCATGGAAAAACCACTTATCAACACATCAACAGCCTTGGATTAATGTCCTACCACCTATGGATAAACGTCCCTTCCTGGCCAAGAATTACCCCGCCCCCTCTACTCCTACGCTAATTGCACTTGATTCCAACATGAAAGTCATTAGCCGACTGATCATGAGAAGTAAGTTGGAAAATTTCCTTGAAGAAAATAAGGCTTATTTTGAATAACCAACTACTTTTGTGCTTTACAAATCAGAATGAGCAAAGTAGACGTATTGTTAGGCCTTCAATGGGGCGATGAAGGAAAAGGAAAAATTGTCGATGTATTAACTCCAAAATACGACATCGTAGCCAGATTTCAAGGCGGACCCAATGCGGGCCACACCCTCGAGTTCAACGGAACAAAACATGTTCTGCACACCATACCAAGCGGCATATTCCACAATCATGTAACCAATATCGTTGGAAATGGAGTTGTCATTGACCCTATCGTTTTCGCTACTGAAATAGAAAAACTTAATGCAAAAAATGTAGATGTAGCTTCTCGACTTCTTATATCGAAGAAAGCGCATCTCATACTTCCTACACACAAGCTTCTGGACGCAGCTTCTGAAGCCGAAAAAGGAAAATCTAAGATCGGTTCTACCTTGAAGGGCATTGGCCCCACGTACATGGACAAAACAGGGCGTAATGGCCTTCGTATTGGAGATATCCTCTCTGAAAATTTCACAGAGAAATACAACACGCTTGTAGAAAAGCACAAGAAAATGCTTTCGCATTTTCAATTTGAATACTCGCTCGAAGAAATGGAAGCCGCATGGTTTAAGGGAATTGAAGTGTTGAAGACCTTGACATTCATCGATAGCGAGAACTACTTGCACAAGGCCATTCGCGAAGACAAAAAAATATTAGCGGAAGGTGCTCAAGGTTCCCTGCTCGATATTGATTTCGGATCATATCCGTTTGTTACCTCGAGTAACACTGTTGCTGCTGGGGCTTGCACAGGGTTAGGAGTTGCTCCTAATTCTATTGGTTCAGCCTTCGGAATCTTCAAAGCCTATTGCACACGCGTTGGTAGCGGACCCTTTCCAACCGAACTAGAAAATGAAGTTGGAGAGCGCATGCGTAAAGAAGGAAACGAATTTGGCTCAACAACAGGACGTGCGCGTCGTTGCGGATGGTTAGACATTCCTGCTCTTCGCTATGCTTGTCGTCTTAACGGTATTACTGAGTTGTACATGATGAAGGCAGATGTGCTTAGCATATTCGAAGAAATTCATGTATGCACGCATTATGCTATAAATGGCGTTCAAACAGATGAGATGCCTTATGATTTGTTGGATGGAAAAGTAGAGCCGATTTACACCACTTTAAAAGGCTGGAATACCGATTTGACTCAAATTAGAACCATCGAAGAATTCCCACAAGAACTATCAGATTATATAGCATTTATTGAAAAGGAATTGGAAATTCCTATCACCTATGTTTCTGTTGGTCCAGACCGTGAGCAAACCATTGTTAGATAAATCTCGAGCAATACACAACCTCGTTAAAATACTTCTTGTTGCGCTTTCCGTAATTCTGATTTCGCAGAACGCAGATGGACAAGGCAAACACGTGCAATTGGTGCATGCCGATAAAATTGCATTCAATAAAAATCTGGTTAGTGGACAACGCCTGATAGGACATGTTCATTTGAATTTCGACGGAACGAGTTTCTTTTGTGACTCTGCCTATAAATACAGTAACGGAAATTTCCAAGCTTTTGGAAACATTCGTGTGAACAAACCAGGAGAATACAGCATCTCTGGAAAACGATTGTTTTTTACCGAGGCAACACAGTCCGCAACTTTAAATGAAAACTGTGTATTCTCAGACGGAGGAATGACGCTTAACGCACCGAACATGTCATACAACATGAAATCCGAGGTAGCAACATACTCGGGTGGTGGAAAGGTTATTTCGAGCAAGAACAACAACGAGTTAGTTTCTCAAACGGGACGTTATCACAGCCCTTCAAACAATTTCACTTTCCGAAGAAAAGTGACTGTAAAAAATAAGGATTACACCGTTATTTCAGACACTATGTTATACAACACGGTGACAGAAATTTCCTTTTTCTATGGACCGACAACGATTACAGGAAAAGATCTCGAGATTAAATGCGAGAACGGCTATTTCAATTCTAAATCCGAGACCTGTAGCTTTAAGAAAAATGCGCGTGTAAAATCGAAAGAGCAAACGCTATTTGGTGACAGTATTTTTTATAATGGGAAAGACAAATGGGGTGAAGCATTTCAAAACGTAATTATCAAAGACAACAATTCAGATTTAACCATTCGCGGCAACTACGGAAGGCATGAAGAAACAAATGAAATTTCATGGGTAACTGGAAAAAGTATTCTTGAAAAAACACTTGAAAACAAAGACACACTTTTCATTGTTGCAGATACACTTTTCGCCAAGAAAACAAGTGCTGAAAATCGAGACATTAAAGCTTACCACAACGTCCTACTTTTCAGCAAAGATTTGCAAGGCAAATGCGATTCTCTTTCGTTGTCTGAAGCCGACTCTATCATGCGTATGTTCTACTCGCCTGTTCTATGGAACGACGAAAATCAACTTACTGGTTCAGAGATTAATTTGCACTTTAAAAACGACAGTTTAGATTTTTTGTTTGTTCCTGAAAAAAGTTTTTTAGCTTCTGAAGTTCTGCCTGGTTATTTCAATCAGATTAAAGGAAAATCACTTCACGGACAATTCATTAAAAACGATTTGCATGAAGTTCAAATAATGGGAAATGGACAGCTTGCTTATTTCTCTACCGAAGAAAAAAACAAGCGCACTAAACTGACTGGACTTAATAGAACGGACTGTTCAAACATTCGCATTGAATTAAGACAAAAAGCCATTCAAAAGGTCACACTTGAAAACGAGCCAAACAGTTTGTACAACAGCATTAAAAAAGTAAAATCCTCACAATTCAAATTGGAGGATTTCACATGGCGCGGAAATGAGCGCCCGAAGTCGAAAGAAGACCTTTTGAAACTACGCGAATAAAGGTCTTGAAGACATTTGTTCGTGAACTTCCATTTTCACGGCACGAATTACTTCTTCATTTGTTGCATTTGAAATAACTCTATCAATTGCATTGGCCACAAATGCCATATCACTCACGTTTAATCCTCGAGTCGTAATAGCTGGAGTACCAATTCGAATTCCGCTGGTCACAAACGGTGATTTATCGTCGAAAGGAACCATATTTTTATTCACTGTAATCTCTGCGCTCACCAAGGCGTGTTCTGCATCTTTTCCAGATATGTTTTTATTTCGAAGATCAATCAGGAAGCAATGATTATCTGTGCCACCTGAAACAATCTCGTAACCCTTTGCAGTAAGATGATCCGCAAGTGCGCTTGCATTTGCAATCACTTGCTTTCCGTACACCTTGAAATTATCTGTAAGCGCCTCGTTAAAAGCCACTGCTTTCGCCGCAATGACATGCTCCAATGGACCACCTTGCATTCCCGGGAACACACCACTATCTAAGACTGAAGAAAGTGAACGAATTTCGCCTTTCATAGTCTTTAAACCAAGTGGATTCGGGATGTCATTTCCAACCATAATAACGCCACCTCTTGGGCCGCGTAGTGTTTTGTGCGTTGTGGAAGTAACAATATGACAGTGCGGGAACGGATGGTTTAATAAACCTGCGGCGATTAATCCTGCCGGATGAGAAATATCGGCCATTAGCACCGCTCCAACTTCATCAGCAATTGCACGAAACGCTGCGTAATCCCAATCGCGGCTGTATGCGCTTGCGCCACAAATCAAAAGTTTCGGCTTGCATGCCAAAGCTTTCTCGCGAACCTTATTCATATCTACACGTCCGGTTTCCTTTTCAACACCATAGAAAAAAGGTTGGTAAAGCTTACCCGAATAGTTCACCGGTGATCCATGTGTAAGGTGGCCTCCTTGAGAGAGATCTAATCCCAATATTGCATCTCCTGGATTCAGAATGGCTAACATAACTGCGCTGTTCGCATTGGCACCACTGTGAGGTTGAACATTTGCCCATGAAGCACCAAACAATTCTTTTAAGCGGTCGATTGCAATTTGCTCAACTTCATCTACAACTTCGCAACCACCGTAATATCTCTTCTTCGGAAGTCCTTCAGCATACTTGTTCGTTAGCACAGAACCCATGGCCTGCATAACTTCATTACTCACGTAGTTCTCAGAGGCGATAAGTTCCACTCCGTTGGTTTGACGAACTCTTTCACGCTCGATTAAATCGAAAATTATTTGATCTTTCATGTTGAAATTGTATGTGCCAAAAGTACGTTCGTTCTAATCAAAACTAATCCTTTCAATCTGCAAAGCTTTTCCACCAATGCAGGAACTTATTCACTTCGGTTTTATGTTTGCACTATGATCAGAATTTTCTTCATTATCACTTCGGTTTTATTGACTCAATTTGGAACGGCTCAAATCATTGACAATCGCGAAGGAAAAGCCTTTCAACAAGAAATGTTTTTCAGTCAAGAATTTCTTTGGCAGAATAAAGTTTCAAGCATCACTGGAGTGTGCCAGATGAAACGCACGGGTAAAGCCATAGAAAACCGTCCCGACATTACTGTATATCACTTCAATGAAACTGGTCAACTTGCAAAGATTGACGCTGTAACAAGTGTATTGTCTATGGTGGACAGCACGCATATTGTTTTCGATAGGAACGAATTGGGCCTGGTGCAAAATAGAAACGAATTAGGTCGAAACGGTTACACTACAACATCTTTCTTTTATGACAATAAAGGGCGAGTTTCACGGATTGACAATTCCGTTTCTGAAAACAAAAGTGTTGAGAAACTAAAACTTGTTCCGGGATTAACAGTAACTGTAAACTCCGAAACCTTCAAATACTCAGAGCCATCACAGCTAATTCTGCGAAAAGAGAGCTTTAACAATTACGGACTACCTTATTCAATTGACCTTGTTTATCGGGACACCGCAGGATTTGTGAGTCGGGAGGAAAAAGAACTAACGCTAAGCGGCAAAAGTTTAAGTAAAGTTTATACCTATAACGACAAGGGGTGGATTGCTCAAATTTCAACTGTTGAAAGCGCAAGCAACAAGGAGTCGAAGCGAGAAACTTTCCACTATGACAGAATTGGCAACTTAACCAAAGTAGATTACTATTCGAATTCTGTGCTTACTCGTGAAATCGAAATTTTATACACACCAACATCCTTTATCGAGGCTACTCTCGATCAAGACATGGGGTCTAAGGACATAACCATTACGAAATACTCTTACGAATTCAGAAAATGAAACACTTCCTCTTTTCATTCTTATTTCTTTTGAGCGTCGGTCTATATGCTCAACCCGGAAATGACGTCATAACCCCTGAAAATGCCGGGGCAAGGAAAAAAGAACAGCATGATAAAATTGAAAAGGAATATCTCAATCGCGTAAAGCAACACCAAGACCTCCAAGGAAAAAAAGAGAAAAAGAGAATGAAAAAGCACCTGAAAAAATCAGCGCGAATAAGAAGGAAAGGCAATAAACCTTGGTACAAGCGCATGTGGATTCGAAGAAAATAATTCGTAGAAAAGAAAAAAAACAATGCTTTTGGGATTCGAAACCGCCTCAAAAAAAACGAAATTCAAAACATCTGATTTAGTTTTACCAAAGCGTTAGGTTCAAACCACCTATTACACTGATAATCAAAACTAATAACAAAAAATACAAAGATTGATTTAACGAACTTTGGGAATTAACCTAAGCTTGCCTTATTTTAGCGCCCGTTGTATACTTTAATAATTCCTTAACCCGGTTTTTATGCAGAGAAAATTTTACCTGCTTTTGAGTTTAATTGCCCTTTCAGTGTCAAGTGTACTTGCACAAGGAAACGGTGGAACTTTGAAAGGAAAAGTCATTGACAAAGAGACGAAGAAGCCTCTTCCTTTCGTGAATGTCGTTCTGTTTTTGAATGGAAATCTGATTACAGGTGGACAAACAGATCCAGACGGACAATACACCATTAAACCTATTGACCCAGGAACCTACGAGGTTCAGTTCAACTTTGTAGGTTACCAAACCCAAAGTCAAACTGGAATTCCAATTTCAGCTGGAAAAATTCAATTCGCTAATGCAGAGTTAAGTCCAGGTGTTGAAATGAACACCGTGGAAATTAAGGAATACCGTGTTCCTCTTATCGATAAAGATGGAGGTGCTTCCGGTGGAACCGTTACTCGCGAAGAGTTAGAAAAAATGCCTAGTCGTGATGCACTTGGTCTTGCACAAACTGTTGCAGGGGTAAGTTCAGCTGGAACGGGCGGTGGAATTTCTATTCGTGGAGCTCGTACTGGATCTACTTGGATATACATCGACGGAATGAAAGTTCGTGGATCAACTTCACTTCCAAAATCTGCAATTGAGGAGGTATCTGTAATTACAGGAGGTATCCCCGCAAACATTGGAGATGCCACAGGTGGTGTAATTAACATTTCTCTGCGTTCTGCGTCATCTGAGTATACTGGAGGTTTTGAAGCAATTAGTTCAGGTTTTAAAGTTGGGGACAAGGCAGTTGGTCTCGATACATACGGTTACAACCTTTTGGAAGGTTCGTTATCAGGTCCTATTCTCTTTAGAAAAAAGGCAGATGGAACGAACGGGCGACCGATTCTTGGTTTCTTCCTTTCTGGAAATTACTCAGACATTGTAGATGGTGGTCCAACCTTTGGTGGTGTTTACCGCATGAAAGAAGACGCACGTCAAGCCATCCTTGCAAACCCACTGCGTCAGAATGTTCAAGAAGACGGCACAGTTAACGGAGCCTTATACAATGCAGACTTCCTTACTGCTGATGATTTTGAAAAAATCAATACGCGC
Organism: Flavobacteriales bacterium; assembly: GCA_044371535.1. Taxonomy (GTDB): domain Bacteria; phylum Bacteroidota; class Bacteroidia; order Flavobacteriales_D; family Sanyastnellaceae; genus CAIZGX01. The sequence continues at coordinate 37,756 of JBILTL010000006.1, forward strand.
ATGAACGTGCGTTCAAGACAAGCTAACCTCGTTGCCAAAATTGATTTGAATGCCTCTGAAAATGTTACCTTAACATTCGGTGGGAATATTGCCCTTAGCCGTGGAAATGGTTTCGATTACGCAAACATGTTATCGAACTGGCAGAATAACCAACAAAACACTGGTTTAGACTGGAGAGCTTATGCGAAGTTTGCTCAACGCTTTAAGAACGCAGACGAAGAGTCTGGAAGTTCAAACTTGAAAAATGTATTCTACCGCATACAAGCCGATTACCAACAAGGGTATAACCGCTCTGAAGATGCGCAACATGGCAACAATCTCTTCAGATATGGCCACGTTGGAACTTTCGATATTTACCGTAAGCCTTCATACACTTTGAACAGCTCTGGGAATTTCTATGAGCAAAACGGTTGGCAAGATGTGAATGTGAATTTCACTCCTTCTGAATACAATCCAGATCTGGCGTCAATCACAAGTCAATTCTTTGATTTATTCAACACAAATCCATACGTGACAGAAGTTTTGAACGGAACTGACGGAATCATTACTGATGATCAATTCTTCGACCCAACCATCAACGATTTCACCTCTGAAACAGAACAAATCGGAAACTCTCCTTATTCGTCAATTACGAACATTCAAGGTGGAAATGGTTTAGTAAACGGTCAACAACCTGCGGGAACCTACGGCTTATGGTCGCACATTGGTTCTAAATCGAACAATTACAGTGTATTCCGCAATAACCAATTCCGTATTTCAGGATCGGGATCTGCCGATATCGGAGACCACGCAATTGAAGTAGGTTTCGAATTTGAGCAACGTAAGGATGCAGGATACTCTGTTGCTCCAATTGGATTGTGGCAATTGGCTCGTCAATACGCGAACTACCACAACCAAGAATTGAATACAGACGCACCTCAATACTTCAACAATGGAACATATACCTACATTGATTACAGCAATTTGGTTGGTTCAGGACAATTCGAATTCGATTACAATCTTAGAACAGCTTTAGGTTTAGATCCAAATGGTACAGATTTCATCAACACAGATGGTCTTAGCCCTGATTTCTTGACTGTCGATATGTTCGGAGCAAGCGACTTGTTAAATCAGGGTAACGCGGTTGTTACCTACTATGGCTATGACCACAGAGGAAACCTATTGGGTCGCAAGCCATCACTTGACGATTTCTTTTCTGAGCGTTACAATTTAGGTAACGAGTCTTATTACACGCGTGCTGTTGGTGCATTTGAACCGGTATACATATCGGGATACATTATGGACAAATTCGCGTTCGATGATTTGATCTTCAACGTGGGTCTTCGTATTGACCGCTACGATGCGAACCAATACGTTCCTAAAGATCCTTACGTTATCAGCGAAGCATTCACTGCTGGAGAAGTTGACTTCGATAACTTCGGAACTTCCCGCCCTGCTAACATTGGGGATGACTTTGTTGTCTACGTAGATGATATTCGTAACCCAACGGCTATTCAAGGATACCGCGATGGTGACAACTGGTACAACGCACAAGGTACATTGGTTACTGACCCATTCACAAGTGTTGCCGCTGGTGGAAAAATCAATCCATACTTAAGCGTGGATCCAGATGCTGCTCTTACTAGCAAAGCGTTTAAAGAATACACCCCCGCAGTTAACTTTATGCCTCGTGTGGCGTTCTCATTCCCTATCTCGGAAGAAGCTTTGTTCTTTGCACACTATGACATCTTAACTCAACGTCCAACTTCAAGTAACCGCTTTAATCCAGTTGATTACTTATTCATGGAAAACAGAAACGTATTAATCAGCAATCCGAACCTTCGTCCTGAGAAAACAGTAGACTATGCACTTGGATTCCAACAAGTACTTTCTAAAACATCCTCGATTAAAGTTGAAGCGTTTTATCGTGAGTTACGCGACATGATTCAAGTTCGTCGATTCAATGGAGCATATCCAAGTACTTACAGTGCCTTCGGTAACTTAGACTTCGGTACTGTTAAAGGTTTGACTTTAACTTATGATTTGAGAAGAACTGGAAATCTGTGGATGAAGACTTCTTATACCCTTCAGTTCGCTGATGGAACGGGTTCTAATACTCAAACTCAGTTAGCTTTAATCAACGCGGGTCTTCCTAACTTACGTACAGTTGCGCCTTTCAACTATGATCAACGTCACCGTATCGTAACTACCGTTGACTACCGTTACGGAGAAGGAAAAGAGTACAACGGACCAGTTTGGTTCGGTAAGCAAATTTTCGCTAATACAGGAGCTAACCTTATCGCTAACCTAGGTTCTGGTACTCCGTATACTGCGCAAGTTTTCCCAACTCCAATTACTGGTGAGTTGAGCCCTACAACAGCTGGTGGTATCAACAGTGCTCGCCTTCCTTGGCAGTTCAGTGTAGATATGAACTTCGACAAAAACTTCAGTCTTACTTTTGGAGGTGAAGGTGACAAGAAAAAAGCGGCTAACTTAAATGTTTATCTATGGGTGACTAACCTATTGAATACACAAAACATTTCAAGTGTTTACCGTTTTACTGGAACACCTGATGACGACGGATATTTAGCAGCTGCTCAATACCAAAACGTAATCAACACACAAAACTCACCATCTTCATTCAGAAACTACTACAGTATGTTCGTAAACAACCCTTACAACTTGGGTTCACCACGTCAGATTCGTTTAGGAGTAAGATTTGACTTTTAATTTTTTGAGAAAATGAATTATTCAAAAAGCATGAGAAAGAAAATATACATAAGTCTGGTTGCTCTGGCACTTGGATTTGCGAACCAAACTTTCGCTTACAAGTCTGTTCTAGATAACTCTGGAATGGTTCAGAACAACGAAATCGTTACTGATTCTCGCGCTGCTCTTTGCGCGCCTGCGACAGGATTAAGAGACTTAGCTTGGAATAACGTTAAGGCGTTAATTGAAACGGGTGGGTCTATGTGGCAAAACCGTTCATTAAGCCGTGCTGCGTATGAAGTACCAAAAGGTGGCGGTGTATCTTCCATATACGCTGGAGCCCTTTGGATGGGTGGTATTTCTCCTGACCAACAATTAAAGTTAGCTGCAGTTACCTTCCGCGGTGACGGTAATGACTACTGGCCAGGACCATTGACAAACGACGGAACAGCTTCTGTGACTGAGTCTACTTGTGAGCAGTATGACAGATTCTTTGTTTCATTGCGTCAAGATGCACAAAGACATCGCGCATACTACGATTGTATCGCTGCAGGTGGGACAGATTGTGCAACCGACTATGCTATTCCAGGTTATTTCTACGAATACCCTGCAATTGGTAATACAGCAGCTGGTCAGGATTTATATCTTGCTCCTTTCTACGATTATGACCAAGATGGATTTTACAACCCTCAAAACGGTGACTACCCATGGTATGACTTCTTAAGAGAAATCAATTGCGCTGAGCGTCGTAGAGAAGATATCGTGCCTCTTTTTGGTGACCAAACTTACTACTGGATTTTTAACGATAAAGGAAACGCACACACAGAATCACAAGGACAGCCAATTGGTATGGAGATTCGTGCGCAAGCATTCGCATTTACTTCGAACGACGAGGTAAACAACATGACTTTCTACAACTATGTGTTGATTAACCAAGGTTCACAAACTTTAACAGAAACGTATTTCGGCTCTTGGGTAGATCCAGATTTAGGAACATCTGTTGATGACTACGTAGGTTGTGACGTACAACGAGGATTAGGTTATTGTTACAATGGAGATGCATTCGATGAGCCAACATCTTCGTCTTTAGGATATGGTTCTAACCCTCCTGCTGTTGGTGTTGACTTTTTCGAAGGTCCATATCAAGACACAGACAACAAAGACAACCCTTTAACTACTGATATCATTGATGCGATTGATCAAGACGGTATTCCTTACAAAGGATTAGGAATTGGTTATGGAGATGGTGTAATCGATAACGAGCGTTTCGGTATGCGCAAGTTTGTTTACTACAACAATAGCCAAAACCCAGTAAACGGAGAACCTGCATTACCAAGTCACTTCTATAATTACATGCGTGGTTTCTGGAAGAACGGACAACGTATGGCATACGGCGGTAATGGTGCTGCTGGACCAAACGTTACTGATGTGCCAGCTGATTACATGTTCCCAGATGACACCGATCCTTTGCACTGGGGTACTGGCGGTGTTATAACTGATGATTGGTCTGAAGAGTCAGAAGGTAATCCACCAAATGATCGTCGTTTCATTCAAGCAGCTGGTCCTTTCACGTTGAAACCTGGTGACTATAACAACATTACTTTAGGAGTTGTTTGGGCGAAGGCTAACAGTGGCGATCCTTTCGAGTCTGTTCGTTTGCTTCGTGAGTATGATGACAAAGCTCAAGCTTTGTTTGACAACTGTTTCGAGTTGGTTTCTGGTCCTGATGCACCGGATGTTACTATTCAAGAATTGGATAAGGAAATCATATTGATGCTTTCTAATGACAATGCTATTTCTACGAACTATCAAGAAAATTATGGTCCTGGTCAAGGTGGCTTCGACCCAAGTATTCCTGAAGAGTTAGCAGATGGTACCCAACTTACTGAAGAAGATCGCTCTTACAAATTCGAAGGTTATTTGGTGTACCAAAGAGCTAATGACGATGTAAGTGCGAATGATTTGGGAGATATTGAAAAAGCTCGTTTAATTGCTCAGTGTGATGTTAAAAATGGAATCGGAAGAATTATTAACTTCTCTCGTGACCCTATAACTGGTTATATCATTCCAGAATTAAAGGTAGACGGAGCTGACCAAGGTATTCAACGTTCTTTCCGAGTAACAACCGATGCATTCGCTACAGGTAATAATGCTCTTGTAAACCACAAGACCTACTACTTCATGGTAATCGCTTACGGTTATAATAACTATGCTCAATACGATATTTCTCTAGAGAAAGGTCAGGATGAAGCATTCCTTTCTTCTAGAAAGAGTGCAATTGGTGAAATTCAGAAAATTTCTGCTATCCCTCACATACCTTCTCCAGAATTGGGAGGAACTATCCAGAATTCAAACTACGGAGATGGCGTTCCTTTGACTCGTCTTGAAGGAAAAGGAAATGGAAACAATGACTTACTTCTTAGCTCAGAAACCGAAGCT
>JBILTL010000200.1:0-13246 GCA_044371535.1 Flavobacteriales bacterium
CTGTAAAACAAAACCCAATCTATTACTGTTCAACCATGAATCGAACACTTCTCGTTATATCTTCTGTATTGACTTCCAATATGTATAATCCGTTAGACAATTCATTTGTAAAGTTCAGAGTCGTTTGCAGCGTTCCGTCTACAACGTAACGTTTGCTTTCAATCTTTCTTCCCAATGCATCGTATACCTTCACTTGAACATTGCTAGAAGTAATACCCGACAAACTCATGGTCAATGCATCCCCGTGGGTCGGATTCGGATAAACACTTACTTCAAGATTCTCCGTAAAACCTTCCGAAGGACCTACGACTTGTCGATCTTGCGAAGCATCTTGTGAAACATCTTGAGAAGCATCTATGATTAGTCCGGCACTTCCAACAATACACATATACGTCACAGGTCCCCATTGGTAGTTCGTGCCCGTGTACGTGTATATCGGAGAGGTCTGAACGGCATATGTCTTACCATACTGAAGTGCAGCTACGTTCGTTAACGTTAAGTAGTTCGATGCAGCGCCGCGATTTTGTTCAATAGGTAATCCAACCGTTTGAAGCGTAAGCGGATTAACTTCCGTAAATCTCCATCTCCAGTTTGTAACTCCGCACACCCATGGCAATGATGCTACTACAGCACCTCTGTAGCGCGGACCTGCTGCGCAACGATCGCTTGTGCGAAGTGAAGTCAATGGATTTGCTGAAATCGTAATCGTCGTTGGGTTAACAGCAGGCATCTCAAACACTTCATTTGTGCCTGCGCCGTTTGGTATCGTATAGATGGCTGTCACCAATACGTTGTACATGCATCCTGCTGGCAGCATTGGTGTTACACTAGTAAGCGTCAAGTAATCACTTGCTTGTGTTCTTGTGTATACTTGTCCTGCTGCAATGCCTGTTAAGCCTGTCCAGGTATATCTGTATTGAACGCCTGTGCCTCCACAGTAGGATGCTTTAAATACGTTACACATACCTATCGTACTTGGCCAAGTAGCGCTCGTTCCGCTGTCTGATCCGCCTGCGCGAAGGTGACGAATGCATCCTGAAAATTGTCCGCCTGCTTGCGCATTGCTGTTGTAGTTTCTTATACCCACGCGATACGTGGCGCCAACAGTAAGTCCCGTTCTAGTTAGTACTTCAGTACCAATACCCACAAGGGTATTTTCAACCTCGATAACATTACCATTGATATCTTGAAGTTCAATCACAATGTCGTTCGCGTTACTTCCAATGAAGATGGTAACACCCGTAGACAACGTTGTGAAGTTGTACCAACGGTCTTCTCCCGTAACACACGTGCTCTGTGCCAAGGTACTCGGGAAAGCGCCTGCCAACGTGCCGTAGAAACTGTTGCAGTAACTGTACATAGCGCTCGGTGCAGACAATGAGTTGAATGGTTCTTCGCCAGCGATGGTAGAAGGACAACCTTCATCTACAAATCCGCTACAGTTGTCATCTACGTTGTTGCATAATTCAGGAGCACCTGGATAAGTAGAAGCCACCGCATCATTACAATCGGTATTATCCAAAACATATCCTGTTGGTTGCGTGCATGACAATTGAGAAACAGAAGTGTTTCCGAATCCGTCTGCATCTGCATCTGCATAATAAGTTGAAGCCACAGGAATTGTAACTGCAACAGCTAAATAACTTGGCGATTCACAACCTGCTATGGTTTGTGTCGCGTAATATGTCGTACCTGTAATAAGCGGAGTTGTCGATGCCAACACAGATCCACCCGTATTCGAAGCGTACCACTGAACGTTAGTTCCCGAAACTTGAATGCTCGCTATTGTTGCATTCAACGTACTGCAGAATGTTTGTGAAGCAGCACCTGTCGGCGCATTAACTAATGCAGGTTGAGTCACTGTGATTGTTGTATTCGAAGTACATCCATTTACATCAGTCACTGTGTAGCTATGAGTTCCTGCTGTAACTGTGAACGTTCCGGTTCCAGTGTATGGTCCAGTACCTCCGTTGCCAGTTACAGTAACCGTTGATGTTCCACCGTTACAAGAAATGCTTGTTGAAGTTGAACTTGCTGTTAATGCCGTTGGTTGAGTAACAGTAATGCTAGTTGTTGCGGCACATCCGTTGGCATCGGTTACGGTGTATGAGTATGTACCAGCAGTTACGGTATAAGAACCAGCACCAGTATATGCGCCCACTCCTCCAGATCCACTGACAGTAATAATAGAATTTCCTCCATTGCAAAGAATAGCTGTTGCACTAGAAGTTGCTATCGGCTGTGGATTGTATTGAACCACTATACTATTTGAAGTTGCCACAAGAGCTGGTTCTGTAATAGTTATTGTTGTCGTTGCAGTACATCCATTTGCGTCGGTCACCGTGTAAGAATGCGTTCCTGCACTCACCGTGAAGTTGCCTGTTCCTGTGTATGTTCCCGTTCCGCCGTTGCCAGTTACGGTAACTGTCGCAGTTCCTCCATTACAAGAAATGCTTGTTGAAGTTGAACTTGCTGTTAATGCTGTTGGCTCGGTTACAGTGATGCCTGTTGTTGCAGTACATCCGTTTGCATCGGTCACAGTGTAAGAATATGTTGCTGCACTCACTGTGAAGTTGCCTGTTCCGGTGTATGGTGCAGTGCCGCCGTTGCCGGTTACAGTAACAGTTGCTGTTCCTCCATTACAAGAGATACTTGTTGAACTTGAACTCGCAGTAAGAAGCGTTGGCTCTGTTACAGTAATGCTCGTCGTTGCAGTACATCCGTTTGCATCGGTCACAGTGTAAGAATGTGTTCCTGCTGTAACTGTGAAGTTGCCTGTTCCGGTGTATGGTCCAGTGCCGCCGTTGCCGGTTGCAGTTACTGTTGCTGTTCCACCGTTACAAGAGATATTTGTTGATGATGATCCAGCTGTAAGAAGCGTTGGCTCTGTTACAGTGATGCTTGTCGTTGCGGTACATCCGTTGGCATCGGTTACCGTGTAGGTGTATGTTCCTGCTGTAACTGTGAAGTTGCCTGTGCCTGTGTATGGAACAGTTCCTCCATTGCCTGTTACGGTTACTGTCGCTGTTCCACCGTTACAAGAGATGCTTGTTGATGATGATCCAGCTGTAAGAAGAGTCGGCTCTGTTACGGTGATGCTGGTCGTTGCTGTACATCCGTTAGCGTCAGTTACCGTGTAAGTGTGGGTACCCGCCGTAACGGTGAATGTTCCAGTTCCTGTGTAAGGTCCTGTTCCTCCGTTGCCGGTTACAGTTACTGTTGCTGTTCCGCCGTTACAAGCGATGCTTGTTGCAGTTGAACTTGCTGTAAGAGCTGTAGGTTGAGTAACCGTAATGCTTGTCGTTGCTGTACATCCGTTAGCGTCAGTCACTGTGTAGGTGTGTGTTCCTGCACTAACCGTGAAGTTGCCTGTTCCGATATATGGGGCCGTACCCGAATTTCCAGCTACAGTAACTGTTGAGGTTCCTCCATTACACAGAATACTCGTAGAACTAGATGAGGCTGTAGGTTGCGGGTTATATTGAACAACTATGCTGTTTGAAGTAGCCACTAGAGCTGGCTCAGTTACAGTGATGCTCGTTGTTGCGGTACATCCGTTGGCATCGGTTACCGTGTAGGTGTGTGTTCCTGCTGTAACAGTGAAGTTGCCTGTGCCTGTGTAAGGTCCTGTTCCGCCGTTGCCAGTTACAGTTACTGTTGCTGATCCACCATTACAAGAGATGCTTGTTGATGATGAACTCGCTGTTAATGATGTTGGCTGGGTTACAGTGATACTTGTTGTTGCGGTACATCCGTTGGCATCGGTTACCGTATAGGTGTATGTTCCTGCTGTAACTGTAAAGTTGCCTGTGCCTGTGTATGGTGCAGTGCCACCGTTGCCAGTTACAGTTACTGTTGCTGATCCACCGTTACAAGAGATGCTTGTTGATGATGAACTCGCCGTTAATGCTGTTGGCTGGGTTACAGTGATGCTTGTCGTTGCCATCCAACCAATAGCATCCGTAATGGTGTATGAATATGTTCCTGCATTAACTGTGAAATTGCCTGTTCCTGTGTAGGGTGCAATCCCGCCAGATCCAGAAATGCTGATTGTTCCCGACCCCCCATTGCAAAGAACCGGACTAACACTAGAATTAATAACCAGCGGTGGCGCAACTGTAAATGTCGCTTTGTAATTCAAACCACTATTGCTAGCATAGACAGTTCCTCCGAGACAAGTAACTGAAGCGTCACTGTACACCTCGAAATAATATGTTCCCGAAGTTAGACCAGATAGAATATTAATGTTACTGCCGGTTACCGACCACATCTGATCTTGCCCACCACAGCCGTTATTGAAACCCGAGGTATATGGTACAGATAATGCCGAAAAACTAGACCCAGAAGTCGAAGTAGGGTAAATCCTGTAGTAAAGTGCGGTTGACGTCAAATCGCATCCGTTACATTTCCAGACATTGTGCTCTGCTCCTTTTAAAGTCAATTGGTTTGAACCTTCAGCAAAAACACCAAGGTTAGTTCCATTAAAATCTGGATTACCTGTTGTTGACTTTAAATCATAGTATGCATTACTGCCGCCATTGAGTGAAAGGATAACAAAAGTGTTATTGAAACCTGCCGTTTGGGCTGAGCTATTAATGGAAATAATAGATGCTAAGAAAACTAAAACTAAAACCAATAAAGGAGTGTTCTTAGTTTGTATTCTATTATAAAATTCATTTTTCATATTTGGATGAATCAATGGTTATGAAATCTAATCTTGCTTGATGTGCTATTTGTTTATTGACAAACTGTAACACATGAACCACTTGGAACCATTTTAACATTGATGACATCCCCCGGAGCTAATCCAACAGCTGAGTATGTTGATTGATTTTCTCCTGGAATGGCTACACCTCCGTTATACCATTGATAAGTCGGACTTGTCCCACCGTTTACAGGCGTTGCAGTAAAGAGTAAAACACCGCCTGGACAAGCAGTTGTTCCAGTAATCGAAACGGATGCTGTCAATAATGGATTCTCAGTAACTACTACCGGTGTTCTTGTGAGACTCACACAGCCATTACCACCAATTACCTGAAGATAATATGTTGAAGTCCCTATTGTCAAATCTTGTGATGTTGCCAAAGAAGACCCACCTGTTGAAGTTGAATACCACAAGTAGGATGAACCAGAAACACTCGAATACTGAATAGAAGCAATGGTTGAATTACTCGTTTCGCAAAACTGCTGCGGGCTGGTTGCGACCGGAGCCGTTGGAGCAGCAAGAACTGTAATACTTCCCGTGGCATTCACAGTGCCAAGTCCTCCAGTCAAAGGAATAGAGTAACTAAATACCCCGCTTGCACTTGGCGTACCTGAAATTGTAATAACATTAGCACTCCATGAAGCAGTCACTCCTGCGGGCAATCCGGTTGCAGTTCCTATACCTGTGGCACCTTGTGTAGTGTGAGTAATTGAAGTTAAAACTGTTCCTTGACATAGTGTTGGAGTACTACTTGCAGATGAAACACCATTTAGAGTTGTAAAATTATTCACAAGAGACCAGGCGCTAGTCGAAGATCCGCAGTTAGCTCGGTAATAAATACTATAATTGGTCCCTGCTTGAAGCCCCGTGACGGTAAAAGAAGCATTCGGTGCAGAGATGGTGACAGTTTGGTTCGAAACCAATGTTCCTGTTCCTGATGTAAAACCAACTGGACCGTATTCAAAATCATAAGCAGTGGATGAAGAACATCCTGTCAACCAGGTTAACGTAACCGAACTCGAAGTCGCAGTTACAGTTGAAATCAATCCCTGTGAAGGACAAGCAGGAGCTGGGGCGATGGTAATCAAATAATCTTCAACCTCACCGTAAAAATTGGATGTGCAAGACGTGACATTTATTCCGTCTGTAAAATACATTGCTCTAACCCGCAATCTGTGCGTACCAGCAGGAGGTGTGCATGCAAGTGTAATTGGGAATGAAGCCGATGAACCTAAAGCACCCACAATACCAGAACCCGCAACTTGACCATTTGAGTAGCCAATGCGTTCTGTGGTATTGTCAAAGACCCCATCGTCATTGTAATCGATCCAAGCCGCATAACCTTCGGCATATTGACCGGCATATACCGTACAGTTATAGGTGCTACTTGGCAATAACGTAGTCGTAAGTACGGGGTTAGTTGTATAATCAGAGTATCCTGCTAATCCGCTAGGACAACCCGTACCGGAGTTGTTATCTAAAGTATTTAAAACTACTCTGGCAATTACATCACCGTCTGTACAACCATAGGTAGTGACAGGAACACAATACCCAACATAGAAAGAACCAGCACCTGCCCATGAACTGAGATTACTTACTGAACAGACACTTCTTACCCAAAAATAATAAGTTGTACCAATTGTAAGAGATGTCAAATTCGCCGTGGTCACACCTGCAGCAGTTGACCCTGTGGGAGTAGTTCCAGCTGTTGGTGGTGTTGAAGATGAAGAAACATAATATTGATATCCTGACGCAGGGGCTGGAGAAGCAGCAGTCCATGAAATAGTAGCAGATGTTAATGTCAACGGAGTACCCACCAAAGCTGTAGGAGCGATGCATGATGGGGGAGTAGCAACTGTAAAGGTATAGTCTTCTGTTTCACCATTAATATTCACAGGACAGGCTACCGGAGTTGTAGAATTATAGTCAGCTACAATTCTCATTCTATAATTTCCTATAGCTTGGCCAACAGGAACAGTAAAAGAACCAGAAACGGTTGACAAAACATAGCCATTGGATGAATAGACATTTTCACCAGCATCGTTGAAGTCAAGATCGTTGTTCCAATCAATAAAAATTTTCGTTCCTGGATCGCTTACATAAGTTAATGTAAAATTAATTGTTCCACCAGCCGATTGAGAGCAACTAAATGCAGTGTAGTTGGCATAACCACCAGCTGTAAAACCAGATGAATTGGACAAATTGGTTATACCGCCTGTTGTAACAAAATTAGTTATACTAGAGCTGATACCTGTTCCTGTCGGTTGACAATATCCTGTAAAGAATGTACTCGAACCAGCCCAAGTGCTTGTGCCGGAACCTCCGCAATTACTTCTCACCCAAAAGTAATAAGTCGTATTAGCTGTTAAACCTGTAATGTTCGCTGTTACAACCCCTGCCGCTGTAGAACCTGATGGAGTTGTACCAGCAGTTGGTGCAGTCGCTGAAGTTGAATAATAGTATTGATATCCCGAAGCTGGAGCCGGTGAAGCAGCAGTCCATGAAATTGTTGCTGATGTTGATGTAATTGCAGATGATATTAATGCCGAAGGCGCCGAGCACGAAGGCGGGGCAGCCACCCCAACGTTATCAATATAAATATTATTTCCATAAGCGCCCCTCGCTTGAAGAATTAAATAGGTCGTAGCACTTGTTGTGGTAACATCAAAAGTGTAATTATACCAACCGTTAGCAGCAACGGTCGGAGCTAAACCAATGGCTCTATTCACTGTTCCCACTAAAGTTGCTCCAGTAGTATTAGCAGCAGTATTCGTGAGCACTTCAATTTTATCAGCTGTGGTGTTGTAACCATTATCTCGATACATCCAAAAAGAAATTCGTTTCGTTCCCACAGTTGAAAAATTCATCACTGGACTGATCAAGGAGCGCACACCTGTTCCCGGGAAATCATAAGAATTAAATTTAGCCATTCCAGCCCCAGACTGAGGGGCGCAGGTCGGAAATGTACCTGCGGTAACTCTTGTCCAAGTATTTGTACCAGAAGCTAAAAAATTAGTCCATCCAGTTGGAACGAAAGTTGCTCCATCAAATGACTCTGTGGCGAGATACACCTGACTTTTCGCCGAATTGACAAAAAACAAAAAAGCCATTGATAGCATCAAAAGCCTAGTTGTCGAAAAAATTCGTGTTTTAAAAGTGGCTTCTCTAGCTGATAAGATATTACTATCAGATGATTCAGATTTTTTTACTGTGTAAAAATAATACAATGACTTCATGCCAGTTGCAGGTTAAGTTAGGAATTTTAGTTTCGGTAGTGGAAAAATTGGAGAGTAGTCTACTCTACAAATCCACATTGCCAAATTAATCTAAAAAATCATAAATCCTAATAACCAGCAAAAAAAAATTCTGATTGAATTGGCTCGTTTTCGACATAGAAGACAAATACTCTCAAGATGTAAGATGAATAAAACTGACTTCGAGCAGTATCATCAAGAGAAGTCGTTTATGGTAGGCCATAAATGAAATATGTCAAATTACCTCTTAATGGCCTTTACCCCCGGCAACTCAATGCCCTCCAGAGATTCAAGCATAGCACCGCCGCCGGTGCTGACGTAAGAAACGTCGTTGGCTAAGCCAAACTGATTAATAGCGGCTACAGAATCGCCACCGCCGACCAATGTGAACGATCCGTTCTTAGTGGCTTCAACCAAAGCATGCGCTACGGCAATAGTACCGGCCGCAAAGGCTTCCATCTCGAAGACACCCATTGGGCCGTTCCACAATACTGTTTTCGATTGCGCAATAATCGTCGCGAAATGCTCGCGCGATTTCACGCCAATATCCAATCCCATCCATCCCGATGGAATGTTCGCTATGCTACACTCCTTGTGATTCGCATCGGCCGCAAAGGCGTCTGCAATAATCGCGTCGGTAGGCAAATACAAATTCACATTCTTGTTGCGCGCCGTTTCCATGAGTTCCAACGCCAAATCTAACTTGTCGTCTTCCACCAATGAACTGCCCACCTTGCCCTGCTGGGCTTTAATAAACGTAAACGCCATTCCACCACCAATGATGATGTTGTCAACGGCATTCATTAAATTTTCTAATATCGCAATCTTGCTGCTGACTTTGCTTCCGCCAATGATAGCGGTAACTGGAGAAGCATTGCCGTTCAACACACGATCAATACTTTTCACTTCGTCTTCCATTAAATAACCGAAATATTTATCGGTTGGAAAGAACTTCGCAATAACTGCTGTTGATGCATGCGCTCTGTGCGCCGTGCCGAAGGCATCGTTCACATAAACGTCTCCCAACTCGGCTAACTGACCTGCAAAGAATTCATCTCCTCCTTCTTCCTCTTTGTAAAAACGAAGATTCTCTAACAAAAGAATATCTCCGCTCTTCATCTTTTCCACCGCATGCTTCGCTTCTTCACCCACACAATTTCCAGAAAATGCAACAGATTTTCCCAACACTTTTGATACTTCTTGTTGAATGTGCTTCAACGAAAATTTATCTTCTGGTCCTCCCTTCGGACGGCCCAAATGCGACATCAAGATCACTTTCGCTCCGTCTGAAGACAACTTCAAAATGGTTTTCGCTGCTGCGCGAATACGCGTGTTGTCAGTTACTTCGAATTTATCATTCACAGGAACATTGAAGTCTACGCGCACGAGCACTGCTTTGTTCGCGAAGGTGTGTTGGTCTAATTGATACATGCTTATTTCTTAACGCGATCGTGATAATGTCCAGTTGAAGTGTCAATGCGAATCTTGTCGCCCACTTCAATAAACAATGGAACACGTACTTCAACATTCACATCTAATGTTGCTGGCTTCATGGCGTTCGTTGCAGTGTCTCCGCGCAAACCTGGCTCTGTGTATGTCACTTCATATTCAACCAATGTTGGAAGGTCACAAGACATAGGCGCTTCGTCTTCCGCGTTGAACATTACAATACAAATCATTCCTTCTTTCAAGAATTTCGGTGCGTTAATCATCGTACCCGGAATAGTGATTTGTTCGAAATCTTCCGAGTTCATGAAGTTGTACTGATCGTCTTGGAACAAGAACTGATACTCGCGCGTTTCAATTCGAACCACATCCATCTTCACACCCGAGTTGAAGGTGTGATCAACGATCTTTCCGTTGTTCAAATTCTTGATTTTCGTTCTTACGAAAGCCGGACCTTTTCCTGGTTTAACGTGTAAGAATTCAATGATTTTCCAGATATGTGTATCCATTCTGAAACACATTCCATTGTGAATGTCTGCGGTAGTTGCTGCCATTTTGATTTTTTATAAAGGGCTAAATTAATGTTTAATTCTTGTTTAGGAAAAAGATGTTTCACAAGATGTGTTACAAGATACTTCGTAAGATTCGTTGAAAGATGTTTCACAAGATACTTCGTAAGATTCTACGAAAGAAGCTTCGCTAAAGAACTGCTTGCCGAAGGCATCTTTTGAAAAATCTTGCTTGCATCTTACAACGTGTCTTTCACAGAATCTTGCTTGCATCTTACGAAGTATCTATGTCAATACGCCCACTTCACATAAATCGCTCCCCACGTGAATCCTCCGCCGAATGCGGCAAGTACGAGGTTATCTCCTTTTTTCAATTGAGATTCCCAATCGCAAAGACAAAGTGGAATGGTTGCGCTCGTGGTATTTCCGTATTTGTGAATGTTTATCATTACCTTCTCGCTGCCTACTCCCATGCGGCGTGCAGTAGCGTCGATAATTCTTAAGTTCGCTTGGTGAGGAACCAACCAGGCTACGTCGTCTGAAGTAAGGTTGTTCTTCTCCATGATTTCAGCCGATACGTCGGCCATTCCTACAACGGCTGCTTTGAATACCGGTTGTCCGTCTTGGAACACGAAGTGCTCGCGGTTGGCTACGGTTTCAGCGGTTGGCGGATAAACAGATCCACCTGCTTTTTGATATAAGTAATGTCTTCCGTTTCCGTCGGTCTTTAAGATGCTATCCATAATACCGTTGTCTTCTTCTGTTGGCTCAAGAAGCACTGCTCCTGCGCCGTCTCCGAAAAGAACACATGTTGTGCGATCGGTGTAATCGACGATGCTCGACATCTTGTCTGCACCCACAACAACAACCTTCTTACATTTTCCAGTTTCAATGAATTGTGAACCGGTCGCTACCGCGAAAAGAAATCCTGAACACGCAGCACCCAAGTCATATCCCCAAGCGTTTTTCGCACCAAGCTTATCGCAAATAATATTCGCTGTTGCTGGGAAAACGTGGTCTGGAGTAACTGTTGCGCAAATTAAAAGATCAATATCCATGGGCGAAATGCCGCGCTTTTCGCAAAGCACCTTCACTGCTTCAACAGCCATGTCACTTGTGCCTAATCCTTCACCCTTTAGTATGTGACGCTCTGAAATACCTGTGCGCGAGCGAATCCACTCGTCGTTGGTATCTACCATTTTCTCTAAATCTGCGTTTGTCAGTAGGTCTGGTGGAAGGTAACCGCCTATTGCGGTAATGGCTGCTCTCATGTGGTTGTAGATTGAAGATGCGAAGATAGGCAATTCTTCGAAAGATGTTTCACAAGATGCCGAAGGCAAGATACTTCGAAAGATGTTTCACAAGATGCCAAATGCTATGGCAAGATACTCCGTAAGATTCTACGAAAGATGCCAAATGCTATGGCAAGATACTCCGTAAGATTCTACGAAAGATGCCAAATGCTATGGCAAGATACTCAGTAAGATTCTACGAAAGATGCTTCGCAAGATATCTTCGATAAGATTTTGAATAAAACACGAAAACCTCCGTGTAGAATAATTGCTTTAAAAACAACTACTCTACCGAAGGTTCTACGAAGTTCTACGGAACGTTCTACGAAGTTCTACGTTCGCGAGCGAACGTTAGGCTTCTTTCTCAGCGAGAACTTTTCCTTTGTAGTACAACTTTCCTTCGTACCAGTGTGCGTGGTGGAAAAGGTGTGGTTGACCAGTAGTAGGACAAGTAGAAACGTTAGCTGCTTCTAATTTGTAGTGCGTTCTGCGCTTTGCTTGACGCGTTTGGGAAATCCTGTGTTTGGGATGTGCCATGGGTTCTTATTTAAAAAGTTATTCTTCCTCGTCGGAAGGATCAAATTCATCTGTGTCTAAATCTTTCAAGCCTTTCCAGATGCTGTCTGCGTTTTCTTCAACTCGGTAAGTATTCAAGGCGTCTAAGACAACTGGATTGCAGTCGGCTTCTTTGCTGTGTATTCTTCTTGAAGGAAGAGCAAGCAGTGCCATTTCATAAATACGTCGTTTAATATCCAATTGGTATTCACTTGGTCCCAATGTCCAAACATCGTCTTCGTCGGTGTTTGTTTGGTCTCCAAATTTTACTAAAAGGTGATCAACGTTTTCAACGTGAATCCAAGTGTCTTCAGCACATCTGTCGCAAGGCAGTAAGACTTCTCCTTCAACCTGCAAATCAAGGATAAGCATGTTTTGTTTCTTGTCTAAAGTGCCTGTGACATTCAGTTTTGATTCTTGAATTTCACTTTCAGGAAAGTCTGCAAAGAACGTTTTATCCAGTTGGAACTCTAATTCATGCATTCCCAATTTCCAGCCTGAAAAGTTCAGGGTATAAAGTGAATCTTGCATAGATAGATTTTCAAAAGGACGGCAAAGATACGTTTATTTTCTTGAAAAGCAAGATACTTTGTAAGATTCTTCGGAAGATGCAAGCAAGATGCCTTCGGCAAGATGCGAGCAAGATTCTTTGAAAAATGTTTTACAAGATACTTCGTAAGATTCTGCGAAAGATGCAAGCAAGATGTTTCACAAGATGCCTTGGGCAAGATTATGAGATGAATTACTTTTTCTTATTCCGAACGAATCTCACGAGGGCGTATAGCTCAGCGATAATCTGCTTGCAGTCTTTTTCAAGACTCTCATATTCATTTTGATTTATGTGCCCCTTAATCTTCAGCACACGAAGCCAATAGCTAGTTTCTTCTGCCTCCCGAATTGACAAAGAAACTTTATGGAGATACATTTTATCCGAAATAGAAAATTTCGCTTCACTCAGATTGGCGGCAATTGAAGTTGAACTCCGAGAAATTTGATCGGAAACATGGAAGTCTTTATTAAACTTATCCGTTGCATTTATTAATTCCAAAATGCCAAATGAAAATTCTTCCGCTTTTTTGTAGACACTCTTTTTATTCATGTTTTCTTTCAAATTTCTTGAAAGTAAATCAATGCGGGAACAAATCGTTATGCGTAAGAATTCCTCAAACCCAATGCCTATAACGTTTTCAAAGGGATAAATACTTACTAAGTACCTACATACTTCGTAAGATGCGAACAAGATTTTTCAAAAGATGCCTTCGGCAAGTAGTTCCTTAGTGAAGCTTCTTTCGCAGAATCTTGCTCGCATCTTGTAAAACATCTTTCGAAGAATCTTGCTTGCATCTTGAGTAACATCTTTCGAAGAATCTTGCTCGCATCTTGAGTAACATCTTTCGAAGAATCTTGCTCGCATCTTGTGAAACATCTTTCGAAGAATCTTGCTTGCATCTTGAGTAACATCTTTCGAAGAATCTTGCTTGCATC
>JBILTL010000052.1:0-13228 GCA_044371535.1 Flavobacteriales bacterium
AATTTGTTAAAGGTGATGGAAAAGGGCTGGGGCAAACCCAATCAAGCCGAGGTGGAAGCACTAAACGGACAATTAAACGAAACAGCCGAATATATCATTGACTGGGTGGCTGGAAATAAAAAACACGAATTCAACCGCATTAACAAGATTCTTCCAAGAATCTTCACAACTGGATTATTAAGCAAACTCAATGAAGTAAGTATTCGAATTAAATCGGAAGAAAACCTGCTTCTCATTTCCGACTTTCACGCTATCGTCTCTGCAGTTGTTCAAGAAAGCACTGCGCCATTCATATACGAGCGCGCTGGCGAACGCTACCATCATATTCTTATCGACGAGTTTCAAGACACTTCAGAAATGCAGTGGAAGAACTTTCTTCCATTGTTCGAAAACGCCATTGCGCAAGGAAATTTCAACTTGGTTGTCGGAGATGGAAAACAGAGTATCTATCGCTGGAGAAATGGAAATGTTGAACAATTCGTTCGCCTTCCAAAACTATTCGATGGTGCACCGGATACAATGCAGTTGTTGTTGAATCATGCCTATAAAGAGGAAGTATTGAACACGAACAGAAGAAGTGGAAAGGCTATTATTGAATTCAACAACACTCTATTCGGTGCGTTGAAAGAAAAGCTCGGTCCACTTCAAGATGTATATGACAACCACGCACAAGAATGCAGCAAAGACCATCCGGGTTATGTGGAAATTCAAACCACCGTAGTTGACAGAAAAGATTCCAGCGATTTACACATGCTTAATGGAATTGTAGAAGCTATTCGTGAATGCAAAGCAGATGGATATGATTGGGGCGATATTGCAATACTCACGAGGAAAGGAAAAGCAGAGTCGACAAAAATTTCCGAATTCATTCTTCAACAAACAGAAAAAATTCCACTCACAACGGAAGATAGTTTTTTAGTTCAAAATTCAGATGAAGTGCAGTTGCTAATGGCGTGCATCAATTACTTCGGAAAAGAGACCGAAAATTTTTATCGCTTCAATCTGATCCGCAGAATCTGCGATGTCTTTCCAGATAAATTCAATTACAGCGAAATCATTTCCACTTATGTTGAGCAGTTGGATAAAGGAAAACTTCGTTTCAAAGTGAATGAATTCCTCGACGAACATTACCCTGGTCTTCGTGATTTGGTGAAGAGCAATGTTCATCCGTTCGAATGCATTCAAGAACTTATCCGATACTTCCAATTGCAATTCGATGTGTACTTGGAATTTTTCGAAAACCAATTGCTACAGCTTTCTCACCGCAACGGCATGGGGTTTTCAGAGATGACAGATTGGTGGAACGACAACAGAAACAAATTGTATATTCAAAGTGGTGAACAGCAAAATGCCGTTCGCATATTAACTATTCATAAAAGCAAAGGACTTCAATTTCCCGTGGTCATCTTCCCGAAATTCGACACGAAACATCCGAATCAAACCTTGTGGGTAAACGCTCCAGACGTGCATCCAGGCTTCACCAAGGGACTTATCAATTTCACTCCAAGTAAGGCACCTAAGGAAGATGATCCAGAAGAAATTCTAATCGAAAACAACAAAATATTACTCGACGATATGAACCTGCTTTATGTAGCGCTCACTCGTCCTGAAGACCGATTGTACTTCCTTACGGAAAGCAAACCTTCATCTACCAACAGCGCATTAAACACTTACCTCTACGATTACTTCAATACGCATCATGCCGGTTTGAATAAATTTCATTTTGGAGAAAAAACTCTTCATGTTAAGGAAGAAGAAGAGGAGGCCAAGACGGTTGCTTTACTTGATGGCACGCGCTTAAATGCGGTTCAACCCGACTTTCGCATGCGTGAAACGAAACGCAAAGATTTGGAAGGAAAAGAAGCACTTATCATGGGAAACCATCTCCATGCTTGCCTTTCAACATTGAATCATTTCAACACGTGGGAAGAATCTCTTTCGAATTACATCTTCGAACACTCCGAACTTCAACCCAACGAAAAAGAACTTCTTTCGAATCAGGTAAAAGCAACCGTGATGAACGATTCGTTTCAGCAGATATTCAAAACGACAGATGAGGTATTGACCGAACACGATGTTCAAATCAATGTTCGCGAGGTGGCTCGTCCAGATCGCATTCACCTAAATGCCGAATACGTCGAGGTGTATGATTTTAAGACGGGTGCAGAAATGGACAAGCATCTTCAACAAGTGAAGAACTACATGAGTGCGCTACAAAGCGCAACAGACAAGCCTGTTCGAGGATATCTTGCTTATACCAAGACGGGAACGTTGAAAGAAGTAGCGCTCTAATTATTTAGCGCACAATGCTTCTATCTCTTCCACTTCCAATGGGAAGTTTGCGAACAAATCGCGGTTGCCATTTTCGGTAATCACAATGTTGTTCTCTAAACGTATTCCTAAATCTTCTTCTGGAATATATATTCCCGGCTCAACCGTGAATACGTTTCCAACTTCAATAGGTTTGTTCCAATTTCCAACGTCGTGAACATCCAATCCCAAGAAGTGAGATGTTCCGTGCATGAAATATTTTTTGTAAGCAGGCCAAGACGGATTTTGATTTTTCACATCTTCTTCCGAAATCAAATTCAATTTCAACAATTCCGCTGTCATCATCTCACCTACTGCTGCATGGTATTCAGACATAATTACGCCTGGTTTCAAATAAGCAGTGGCTTGTTTCATAACGGAAAGAACCGCGTTGTATACATCCTTTTGGCGTGCGGTAAATTTTCCGCTAACTGGCAAACAACGAGTCATGTCTGCTGCGTAATTTCCATACTCGGCACCAACGTCTAATAAAATAACATCGCCTTCTTTGCAAGGTTTGTCGTTGTCTATGTAATGCAGTACACAAGCACTTTCGCCAGAGGCGATAATTGGAGTGTATGCGAATCCGCGTGAACCGCTGCTTAAAAACTCGTGTGCAAATTCTGCTTCAATAACGTATTCCATAACGCCCGGACGAATCATTTTCATCACGCGTAACAAACCGTTACGGGTTATGTCAACAGCCTTTTGAATTTGCGCAATTTCCTCTTCATCCTTCACCGCGCGAAGTGCGTGCATGATAGGCGCTGAACGCTCAATCGAATGATGAGGATATTTCTCACGGAACCACTTCGACAAGCGCATTTCGCGTGTTTCAACTTCAATGGTTGCGCGTGAATGCTCGTTGCTATTTAAGTAAACTGAAGAGGCTTCACCGATTACAGTATGAAGTATTTTTTCGAATTCAGAACTCCAATGAATGGTATTCACTCCCGTGCGATCTTTCGCTTGTGCCTTATTCAATTTCGCTCCTTCCCAAACTGCAATGTGATCGTTTGTTTCACGAACAAAAAGCATTTCTCTATGCGCAGGATTGGTAGCACCTGGAAACAGAATCAACATGGTTTCTTCTTGATCAACACCTGTCAAATAAAAAATATCGCTGTGTTGTTTGAACGGTAAAGTACCGTCGGCACTTGTCGGATAAATATCGTTGCTTGTGAAAATGGCCAATGCCTTCTCTTCCATGCGAGAAGCGAAGCGTTTACGATTGTTCGAGTAATGTGTTGAAGAAAGAGCTGTGTAACGCATAAAAACTTGTTTATGCGATAAAGGTACAAAGCCTATTGAACGGCAGGAGTTGATTTCTCCTTTTTCTTATTGAATTCCCACTTGTATCCCGTTAGAATGATAAAATCCATATCGGCATTTGTCAAATCTCGCTGAACTAAATATCCCAGCGATATTCCGTTCGACTTATCAATCTTATACTTCAAAGCAATCTGGCTTCGCCAGTTTGTATTCTCTAACGTTATTGGAAGAAAGAACAGTTCGTGGCTCACTTGAATGGATAAATTCTTCCAAGGTGCATATTCCAAACCTACCTTCTGGCGCCAAGTTGAATTTAAATCTAAATCTGAAGTACGAACTTGAGCAATTTGATACCTGGTTGTAGCAGTGATCTTAAAATCTTTTATTGGCAAACTTAATTGCGTGCCAATAGACCATCTTTTCCGAATTGAATAGGCAGACTCTTCGCGGCGTGCGCCAAATCTATATTCCACAGTAGATGACACGTACTTACTCCACTTCTTATCGAATCCTATGTCAGTGAAATAGCCCCTCAGCTGCGTAATGTTCTCATTGAAACGCATCTCTGGATTCAGATGAAAGGATACATTCTTAAAAGCATCCCCGTCTTTCCAAGGGGTTAAATCTTTGATATCGGATGAAAAAGAAAAAGCATTCCACATTCCAGCGTCGTTCACATTCTGCGCAGAAACAAGCGAAGCTACAAACAAGAAAAAGAGGAGTGAACCCTTACGGAGTATCATAGATCGTTAAATCAGAAACTACAGCGTGGTCTTCGTTGTCTGTAAGTTCAACTTCTTTGAGAACCACCATTTTCGTCGGGTCAATTATTGGAGGATTCTGGCCGAGTGTGTCTCTGCTGTATACATAGACCGTGTACTTTCCTTTTCTCAAATTACGGAACTCGAAATCGCCGTTGTAATCGGTAACGACTTTATCATCTGGAGAAACGTGTTCCCCGTAAACGATATAAACATCCAGATCTGCGGCAGGAACGGTGTACAACTCAGTCGCTGGGTTAGTTAAAACCACGCGAACTTCCTTCGAAACAGTTCCCGAAATCGTTCCTGCTCCGCCCGTTCCAGGGTCTTTCTCACACGACACGAATGCAGCAGCAAGAATTAAAAAAAAGAGTGTTTTTTTCATTATCCCAAATTGTGATAGACAGCAAGAACATCTTCATCCGCCTCAATCTTTTCAATCAATTCCAAAATCTCATCGGTTTGCTCTTCCGTAATCTCTGCGTAGGTATTCGGAATTCTTTCCAATCCAGCTTTAGTTGGAACTATTCCTCGATCTTCTAGAGCTTTTTGCATATTTCCGAAATCTGAAAACGCCGTGTAGACCACCATTTCGTTTTCTTCTTGCTCAGAACTATCTAAACCATGGTCAATCAATTCCAATTCTAATTCTTCCCAAGATGGAATTTGATCCATTGCTAATCGGAAGACACCCTTTCTTTCAAAAATGAAAGATAACGAACCACTGTTGCCCATAAGTCCACCAGATCTGTTGAAGTATAAACGGATATTCGCAACTGTTCTGGTTGGATTATCCGTAGCGGTTTCCACTAAAATTGGAATTCCATGAGGACCGTAACCTTCGTAAACTACTTCTTCGTAGTTACTCGCATCTTTACTCGAAGCTCTCTTGATTGCCGCGTCAACGCGGTCTTTCGGCATATTTACTCCCTTTGCATTTGCAACGCACTGACGTAATCTTGGGTTGTAAGAAGGATCAGGACCACCTGCCTTCACTGCCATTGCAATTTCTTTTCCTATACGCGTAAAAGCTTTCGCCATACGATCGTAGCGCGCGAACATCTTGTGCTTTCGCTTTTCAAACATTCTTCCCATAAGTACAAACTTTATTCACCCCAAAGGGTAAGACAAAAATACAAATTATGTGGCTCCTAAAATACGCAAATGACTTACGTGGGCACGAATGGCTGAAAGTACATTTGGATACTCTTGGTAATCTAACCCATACTCTTCGCAAGTGTCGCGAACAATCTTATTGATATACGGATAGTGAATGTGACTAATTCTTGGAAAGAGATGGTGCTCTACTTGGAAATTCAACCCTCCCGTTAACCAAGAAACAATTTTGCTTTTTGTTGCGAAATTAGCCGTGGTATTCACCTGGTGCACCGCCCATTCTTCCTTCAACATTCTTCCATCGGTATCAGGCAAGTGGAAATTTCTTCCTTCAACCACGTGAGCCAATTGGAATACTACCGCAATGATCCATCCTGTAACGAATAACATAACTGTATAGCCAATAAGGGTCTTCAACCAACCTACCACTAGAATTGGAACGAGAATGAAAGCAGCTACATAAAACAATTTACTCGCCCAAAAAATGATATGCTCACTACGTGGAATTTTTCTAATAGGCGTTTCTCCGATTTTCCTTGTAAAATACTTATTGAAATCCTTTACGTAAACCCACAAAAAATAGGTGGTTCCGTAGATTATCGCCCAATAAATGTATTGGTACTTGTGAAACCAATACTTCTTCTGCTGTTCGTTTACACGTAAGAATGGTTCAACATCTATGTCCTCATCAACCCCTTGGATATTGGTATAAACATGGTGAATTTGATTGTGCTTCAATTTCCATAAAAACACATTTCCACCTATAATATTCAATGAATATCCCATCATTTGATTCACCCAAGACTTCGAAGAGAAGCTTCCGTGAGCACTGTCATGCATGAGGTTAAATCCAATGGCCGCGAAAATCATTCCCAAAACCGCCCACAAAATCATCTGTGCGGCCCATGATTGGAACAATAGAATTGAGGCATAAGCAACAGCAATAGAAATCAAAAGCAAAGTAGCCTTTGTATAAATTTTCCAATTACCGGTTCTGCTAATTCCTTTTGTCGTGAAGTACTTTTCTACGCGCTCGTTCAACGTATCGAAAAACGGGTGCGCCTGATTACCGAGTGAAAATGCCAATGTGTGATCTCCTTATTTTGGTTTACTCAAAGATAGGGCTTGAAAAGTGGCACAAAGCCACAAAATGACAATAATTGTCCCTTGTTGAAAAAAGCGCGGCTAATACCTTGATTTACATTGTAAATTCGCGACTTAATTTTCAAAGCCGTGAATAAAAGAATTTCTTCAGCCCTTATTTCAGTGTTTGATAAAGATGGATTAGCTCCTATTGTTGAACAAATGCACCAATTAGGTATAACACTTTACAGCACTGGAGGAACGCAAACGTTCATTGAGAACATGGGGATTCCTGTAACGGCAGTTGAAGATTTAACCGGATACCCAAGTATTTTCGGCGGAAGAGTTAAAACACTTCATCCAGGAGTTCTGGGTGGAATTTTATACAGACGCGACGAAGCACAAGATTTAGAAGAGGCTGCGAAGTATAACATTCACGCCATCGATTGTGTCATTGTTGATTTATATCCGTTCGAAAAAACAGTTGCTTCCGGTGCTTCACATGAAGACATTATTGAGAAGATTGACATTGGAGGAATTGCGCTCATTCGCGGTGCTGCAAAAAACTTCAACGACGTTATCATTGTTCCTTCGAAAAACGAATACCAAGACTTACACGAGTTGTTGGTGAACCAAAAAGGTGAGACCACACTTGAGCAAAGACAATACTTTGCGAAGCAAGCTTTCGAAGTTTCTTCACACTACGATTCTGCTATTTATTCATACTTCAAAGGCAACGACGAAGGCTCTTTGCGCATAGCTTCTCGAGATGCGCATGTTCTTCGCTACGGAGAAAATCCACATCAAAAAGGAAGCTTCTTCGGTGACTTAGATGCGTTGTTCACGAAACTTAACGGGAAAGAACTTTCCTATAACAATTTATTAGATGTTGAAGCCGCCGTGCAGTTGATCGGTGAGTTCAAAAACGATGCTCCAACATTCGCTATTTTGAAACACAACAATGCATGCGGAATAGCTACACGCTCTTCTATGGTTGAAGCCTATGAAGCGGCTTTGGCCTGTGACAGTACCTCTGCTTTCGGCGGTGTGCTTATTGCAAATGGAGAAATCGATTTGGCTACCGCTGAAAAAATAAATTCACTTTTTTGTGAAGTAGTTATTGCTCCTTCTTATTCGAATGAAGCTGTTGAATTATTGAAGTCGAAAGCGAATCGTATTATTCTAATCATTAAAGAAACTCCTCTTCTTCAAACCCAAATAAGATCTATTTTGAATGGCTATTTGGTTCAAGAAAAAGACAACGCAACTGAATCTGCTGCTGACTTAAAGTGTGCAACACAGACTCAGGCCAGCGCTGCATCAATAGAAGATATGATCTTCGCGAATAAACTGGTGAAGCACACGAAGAGTAACACGATTGTGCTTGCAAAAAACAACACCTTACTTGCAAGTGGAACAGGTCAAACTTCTCGTGTAGATGCACTTCAACAAGCTATTGAAAAAGCAAAGCATTTTGGTTTTTCTTTAGAAGGAAGCGCAATGGCTAGCGATGCGTTCTTCCCTTTCCCCGACTGTGTAGAAATCGCAAAGAATGCAGGAGTTATAGCAGTTGTTCAACCTGGAGGTTCAATTAAAGATCAGCTTTCAATCGATTATTGCAATGCGAACAACGTGGCCATGTATATGACAGGTGTTCGTCATTTCAAACATTAATAGCGCTCATCCTTCCAAATTCTTTTTTCGACCAATTTCAATTTTTGGTTGAAGAAAATTTCTGTACTTTTCTCGAAAGACTCGGTATAGTCTGAAACCCAAAACGAATATTTAGGCTTGCGCTTGCTTGTGTTTAAAATACCCTTTTTCTTCAAGACATCTGAAACGTATTGCGCCACTACTGAGGCGCTATCGATAATTTCTATTTTCTGCTGATAAAATTTCTCTACCTCCTTCTTAATTAGCGGATAATGCGTGCAGCCCAAGATGAGCGCTTCAATACCTTTAAAAGAAGACTTAGACAAGTAACTGTCTATAATACTTTGTGAAATTTTATTGTTGTAATAACCTTCTTCAATCATGGAAGCCAGGAGCGGTGTGGCATTGGAAAGAACCTTTAAACTCGGATTCAATTTCTCTATTCGTTTCACATAGATGCGCGACTGAATCGTTCCCTTCGTTCCAATAACTCCAACCTTCCCTTTCGTGTAATGTGAAGCCGTATATGCCGCCACAGGATCAACCACATTAATAACCGGAATATGCGAAGGAATACTTTTCACAACAGTTTTATAAGCATGCGCCGAAGCTGTATTGCAAGCAATGACTATGGCCTTGCACTTATGCTCAACTAATAATTCAGCGATACGTTTGGAATAAGCACGAATACTATCGGGAGATTTGTCGCCATATGGCAAGTGCGCAGTATCTCCGAAATAAATAAACGACTCGTTTGGAAGTACTTTTTGAATGGCCTTCGCAACTGTTAATCCACCTATTCCGGAATCGAATATTCCTATGGGTTCTGTGTTCATAGCAAAAAAAATCCCGCCAGGCGGGATTTCAGTATTGTAGTAACTATTATTTCTGAGTTGGAGTTGTTGGAGAGGTAGCAGGAATTTTCAACTCAACTTTCAACTTATCCCCGATATCTTCACCACCTGCGTATACTAAGTTTCCGGCTCCAAGATCGAAAACATAAGTGTAACCACCAGCTTTTGCAATTTTTGCAACCGCTGCATCGAACTCATCTACCAATGGCTTTAACAAACGATCTTGCTCTTGTTGCAATTCATCATTTGCTGTTTGTTGGAAATCCATCATGTTTTGCTCTAAGTCAGCAATAGCTTGCGCCTTACTTTGACGAATAGCTTCTGGCCATCCGCCAGCACTAACAGCCATTTTCGATTTTGTTTCGTACTCAGCAACTTTATCGTCATGCTCCTTTTGCATAACTACATATTCCCCTTCGAAAGATTTCTTTGCGGTTTCCATATCTGCTTGAACGCCTTTCATCGCTGGCATTTGCAAAAGAATTGCTTGTCTATCTACGTGCGCTAACTTCTGCGCGAATGCACCAAATCCCAATGAAATAAATAGTGCTGCTAAAATTGTCTTCTTCATGATTGTATTGTTTTTTTTCTTCTATTCAATGACAGTACCAAAAATACGCATTACTTGCCTTTTCCCGGTGAACTTGGGCGATCATTTCCTGGACGTTCTGTACCTGTGCCTGGTTTTTCATCAGAATCTTCCTTATCATCGTCGCCTTTATCTAATACTTCGCCAGGCTTCAAGCCCATTTTCTTTAATACTTTGTCGCTGATATCGTGCTTTGGATTTGTGTAAAGCATATTCGAATGATTCGCTTTGTCAAAAACAACCATGTACTGAGATTGAGAAGCAATGTCTTCAATAGCCTGGAAAATTTGCTCTTGTATCGGCGCTACGAGTTCTTCGCGTTTTTTGAATAAATCTCCCTCAACACCAAATTTAGATTTCTGATATTGCTTTACTTCTTCGCGACGCTCATTGATATCGGCTTCGCGCTTCTTTTTCATTTCTTCAGTGAGCAAAATCTTCTCTGCTTGGAAAGATTTTTCCAATTGCTCAATAGCTGTGTATTTCTGCTCTACCTGGGCTTGCCACTCGGAACTTAGCTCATTGATTTGCTTTTGAGCCGCTACATACTCTGCCATGTGCGACAAGATGTATTTCGAATCTACGTAGGCAAACTTTTGAGCGAAAAGACCTGTCGTCAATAGCGTGAAAGCCATCACACATACTAACTTAACGAATGAGTTTGTTTTCATAATACTGAATTATAATTCTCCCATGTTCATACCAATACTGAAGTGAAATTGTCCTGGCGCCATATTCGGTGCATTTGGAACGTCATTCAATCTCCACCCATAATCGAATCCTAACAATCCAAACATAGGCAAAAAGATTCGAAGTCCTCCACCTACTGATTTATATAAATTGAACGGATTGTAATCAGAGAAATCCGTCCAAGTTCTTCCCGCCTCAGCAAACGCCAATGCGAAAATGGTAGCTTGCGGATTCAATGAAATTGGATATCTCAACTCTGCACCATACTTTGTAATTACAGGCGCACCCACGCGATCGCTCGGCATTGTTAGAGACAAATCATCGTATCCACGTAAGTTTACAATCTCACGACCATCGAGTAAGAATCCACTTAAGAACACACCTCCAAGATAAAATCTCTCAAATGGAGATTGACCGAGATTCTTGTTGTAGGCCCCGAGGAATCCAAAACCGGCATGCGTATGCAACACCAATTTATTGGTTTTGTGCTTATTCAAAGATGTGTACCAATTCGCCGTGAACTTAATCTTGTAATATTCAACCCAGTCAACTTTTTGCTGATCAGTCATACTTGAATAATCATATTCTTTACCCAAGACTTTCTCTCCTATAGTTGTGTAAGGCAAAGTGAATTTCGAACTCAAAGTAATCTTCGAACCCCAAGTCGGATAAATGGTTTCAGACAACGAACTTCTTTCTATGGTGAAGTTAGCAGCTAAGTTGTTCGAGTATCCGTTGTTAAATGAGAAGAATGAGCCGTAGTTGTTCAAATCGAAATGCTGGTAAGACAATCCTCCAAAGAACAAAAACCAGTCATCTGGCTTCTGCCAACGTTGTCCGAATACCACAGAAGCTCCTGTAATAATCAATGATTGACGGGTTGGATTTATAACGTCGTTAATATACTTAGCTTGTCCATTCGATTGAACACTGTGATATCCAGAAACCGATAACGAGTTTGGTCTTTTTCCTCCCAACCAAGGTTCAGTGAAGCTCAGGTTATAGGACTGGAAGAAAGCGCCATTACTCATTGCACGAATAGAAAGTCTTTGACCGTCTCCAGTAGGAAGCGGACTCCAAGCTTCCTTCTTGAAGAAATTACGCATGCTGAAATTGTTGAAGCTCAATCCGAGTGACCCAACAACTCTTCCACCTCCCCAACCACCTGAAAGCTCAATTTGATCGGAAGGTTTTTCTTCAACAACATACTCTAAATCTACCAAACCTTCGTCGGGTCTTGGATTCGTACGAATATCAAATGCCTCTTGACTGAAATAATTCAAATTCGCCAATTCGCGCTGAGAGCGAATTAAATCTGAACGATTGAATAAATCTCCCGGACGAGTTCTAATTTCTCGGAAAATAACATGGTCATTCGTCTTGGTATTTCCAGAAACACTTACAACACCTACTCTGTATTGTTTTCCTTCACCCATGCGCACTTCAATGTCAATGCTGTCTGGTGGAACCAAAGACTCAACCGGATAGGCGTAGAAATTCAAATACCCATCATCTGTATACAACGAAGCAACATCGCGTCCCGTTTGATTCATATTCAAACGAGTTTGCAACACCTCCATGTTGTAGACATCGCCTTTCTTGATATTCAATATTGAATCGAGTGAATTGCTTCTGTATTTGGTATTACCAATAAAGCTGATGTTCCGGAAATAAAATTTATTTCCTTCGTCCAATGTGATTCTAATTTTCAAACGCTCTGGACCAACCGAATAAATGGAATCCTTTACAATTCGCATATTTCGGAAACCGTCTTTATTGTATCTAGCTACAAGAGCAGCTTTGTCTTCTTCGTACTCTTCCTCCAAGAACTTCGAAGATTTGAATACGTGGTAGAAGGCTGCCTTCTTTGTGTTCTTCATTGTGCGATTCAATGTCGCAACGGACATTTTATCTGCACCCACCCATTCTATTTCTTCAATCTTAATGCGGTTACCTCTTTCAATATCGAAAGTCAATTCAACAGCGTTCGGCAAGTTGGGATAAGGCTTCTCAAGTATGTTCACTTTCACGTTGAAGTATCCTTTTTCAACATAGAAATCTTTGATGATATTCGTTGCTGTAGCCTTCAAGTTTTCATTCACGATATTTCCAGAACGGATCTTCATCTTCTCGCGAATGTTATCTGCGTCTCCTTTCTTAATTCCGTCAAACTTGAAGACTCCCAATTTAGGAAGCTCTTTAACTACGATAACCAAAAACGCATCATCTCCGCGCGCTTCAGCTAAACGAATGTCAATGGAAGAGAACAATTGATTCTTCCAAAGCTTGCGAAGTGCATCTGCTATCTCGTCGCCAGGAATCATTATTTCTTGTCCCGTTTTTAGACCACAAAAAAGTAGAATAGCTTGAGCGTCGGTATATTCCGCACCCATGACTGTTATACCCGCAATCT
Source organism: Flavobacteriales bacterium (assembly GCA_044371535.1). GTDB lineage: Bacteria > Bacteroidota > Bacteroidia > Flavobacteriales_D > Sanyastnellaceae > CAIZGX01. The sequence goes on from JBILTL010000052.1 coordinate 12,742, forward strand.
TCATCTTGCGAGGTTCTGCGTAGTCGATAGCAGAACCTAATTCCACTTGCGCATTCAAAGTTGGCGCAACGAAAAATGAGGCGATTAGAGTCAGAACAAACAAAAATGTTCTCGAGTTTGGGAGGATATTTTTTAGCGTGTTTCTCAACTTAATCTATTTCGTTTGTTCTGTTTGCTCTGAGGTCATACCGAATCTTCGTTCGCGACCTTGATAACTGACTAGTGCTTCAAAGAAATTTTCTTCTCTGAATTCTGGCCACATGATTGGAGTAAAGTGTAATTCGGTGTATGCTATCTGCCAAAGCAAAAAATTGCTAATACGATGCTCACCGCTTGTGCGAATAAGCAACTCAGGATCTGGAATATTTGCTGTAGAAAGGTTTTGGGTTATCACGTCAGCCGTAACGCTTTCAGCTGGGATTTGTTGTGCAATGATTGATCTTACTGCATTAACCAATTCCCATCGCGCGCTGTAATTAAGGGCTAA
>JBILTL010000053.1:0-13161 GCA_044371535.1 Flavobacteriales bacterium
ACACGTTGAATAATTACTCGGCAGATATTGCGAACATACTCGATGTCGATCGTGCACTTTGGATGCTTGCATACAACGATGTGCTGGTGAACTTAGACAGTTACTCTGGAAGTTTCCGTCAGAATTATTATTTGTATCGAAATCACCAGCACCGCTGGATTCCAACGGTGTGGGATGTGAACATGTCCTACGGTAGTTTCACCATGCTCGGAACAAATACCGGTGGCGGTGGACCCGGCGGAGGAGGTAACTTAAACCTTGCAGGAATGCAGCAGATGGATCCATACATTCACATTAACGATTCGGGATGGCCGCTAATTAATAAGCTACTTGCAAACCCCGTTTACAAAAGAATGTATACAGCGCATCTTCGAACCATTAACCGCGAAAATTTCGTGAACGCAGATTATAAAGTATACATCAATGCCATGCATGCCGCAGCAGACAATGCGGTTAGCACAGATCCAAATTACCTCTATACCTATCAAAATTATTTAAACAACCTTACAACTACGATAGCAGGCGGTGGAGGCCCTCCGGGAGCAGGAACAGCAGGTGTTTATCAATTGATGGATTCCCGCGCAACTTATTTAGAAGGCACTTCGGCATTCGCTGCAGTACCTCCAACAATTACCAACGTTGTTCCTTCAAACAGCTCTCCTTATTATCTCGAAACCGTTTCCATCAACGCGACAGTATCGAATGCCTCTGAAGTATACCTTAGCTACCGCTATAAAAAATCGGACATCTTTTCAAGAACGCTTATGTTCGACGATGGAGCGCACAACGATGGGGGAGCAAATGATGGGGTTTACGGCGTGTCTATTCCAGTAAACACGCTTCGCGTTCAATATTACATTTATGCTGATAACTCAGCGGCGGGAATGTTCTCGCCGGAAAGAGCAGAACATGAATTCTACGAAATAGATGCGCTTATTCAAATGGCAACCGCCAATGATATTGTGTTGAATGAAGTGGTAACAAAAAACACAACAATTACTTCCAACGAACAAGGGAAATTCAAAGATTACATTGAAGTCGTGAACACAGCATCGGTTCCACTTGGATTGAACACTGTTTGTGTAAGCGATGACGCTGCTGTTCCAACGAAATGGAAATTCCCAGGTTCAGTATTCATCTTACCTGGACAACATCTTTTAATCTGGTCAGATGATAACGACAATGTTTATTTAGACCCGCACACGAACTTCAATCTGTCTTCGAGTGGAGGCTTTTTAAGCCTGTCTGATACATTAGGCAATGTCTTCCAAACGACAACTGTTCCGAGTCAAAACCCCGACGCAGCTTGGGGAAGATGTGAGGACGCTGTCGGAGATTTCATCATTAACACAAGTCCTTCTCCTAGAACTACAAACAACTGTATTGTATCCATTTCTGAAACCGAACAAACGTTCGGTATGTATCCGAATCCTACTTCAACATATCTAACTATTGAATACAGCAGTGCAATTACTCGATTGGAAATTTTAGATATTACAGGTAGAACAATTTATGTTGAAAATCCGAATGCGACTGTTTCGAGACTAACTGTGCAAGAATATTCGAAAGGAATTTATTTCGTAAAGGTCAACGGCAAGTTCGCTGGTAGATTCGAGAAGACAGATTAATTAGAAAGTTGAAAACTGACCCATGTGGCGTCGTCGGCTTGATCTTGTGATCCCTTCCAGGTAGCAAACAAATCATCGATTCCACATTTGTTTTCCAAGAAATCCGCAAAGCGGTCATCGCGCAGCGTCATCCACAAAGTGGTTATCTAAAGATACTCAGCCGCTCTGCGTCCAATCGAATCATGATAAACAGCAGAATCGTAAACGCCATAAGTGAAGATCCTCCGTAACTGAAGAAGGGAAGAGGAATACCAATAATTGGGGCTAATCCCAGCACCATTCCAATATTAATGAGCAAGTGCATGAATATGATTGCCGCTACGCAATAGCCGTAAACACGCGAGAACTGAGAACGTTGTCGTTCTGCCAGCACTACCAAGCGATAGATAAGTGCAAAGAACAATAAGATAACGGTTACGCTTCCAACGAATCCCCATTCTTCGGCGACTGCACTAAAAATAAAGTCGGTCCATTGTTCAGGCACATAGTTGTTCTGGGTCATTGGTCCCTGATGAAACCCTCTTCCAAACAAGCCCCCAGAACCAACGGTAATCTTCGCCATTTCCGAATTATAAGTGGCATCTTCACGTTCAACGGGAAGCGAAAGCATTACATAAATTCTTTCTTTGTGATGTTTCTCGAGCACATTGTCTACAATGTAATTAATGGAAAACGCCAGGGTCGAAGCCAAAACCAAAGAGATTACAATGACCGAATAAAGCATTCTTCTTGATCGAGGAACAATAAAATTCCGAACGAAAATCAAGGCAATCATTGCAATGAATATGAGAACAATAATAAACGTCCACACCGAACTCTTTTCACCAAAATAAGGGTATGTGGTTCGGCCTGCGCCAATAACAATACTAAGCGTTCCTATTACAACACTTGCAAATCCTGCTATGAGGACGTTGCCCGACATTCCTTCTCTGTACATAACGAGAATAAAGGCGAGAAAAGTTAAGAGCGAACCAACATCGGGTTGAAGTAAAATTAAAAATGCAGGGAGACCAATGATTGCAAACGCTTGTAAACGTGTGCGTAAATTTTTAAGTTGTATCCCAGAACTGGAAATGAATTTTGAAAGGAATAACCCCACCCCAATCTTAGAGAACTCACTGGGCTGGATACCAAAATCTCCAATACCAAACCAAGCCTTGGCGCCGTTTACCTCCTTTCCAATGACTAAAACCAGCATCAATAAGAGAACGAAAAAGAGGTAGATGTATACGGCAAGTTTATTAAAGACTTCAGCGTCTAGGTACAGGATAACTACAATTAAAAAAGTACAAACCCCAATCCACACCATTTGCTTTCCGTATTCTTCAGAAAAGGTAAATGGACTTGGCATTAGCGGATTGTAAGCCGCGCTGTATATCGTGAGCCAACCAAACAATACCAAAACCCCATAGAGCGCAATCGTGCCCCAATCAAGTTGAAGATTTTGTTTGTTCGTCCCTGCCATCAATTCAGAATTTTTGCATTGATCATTTGCTCCTCACGGGCCGGATTACTTGTGCTGCCTTTCAAATATTTTTCAATCATTAAACTGGAAATAGGTGCAGCCCATGTTCCTCCGAATCCCGCGTATTCGACATACACAGCCAACGCAATTTTAGGATTTTCCTTCGGTGCGAAACAAACGAAGACACTGTGATCCTCTCTTGGTTCATTTTGCACGGTTCCTGTCTTTCCACAAATAACAATGTCAGCAAGCTTAATACTATTTGCAGTTCCACCAGGACCAACAACCTTCTCCATTGCGTTGACCACTGTCTCAAAATAATCTGGTTTTACACCAACATCTATGCGCGTAACGTACTCCGTTCTTGCAGAACCTCCTCTTCCAATTTGTCTTACTGTATGTGGGGGAACATAGAATCCACGATTCGCAATAATGCAAGCCAAGTTGCACATCTGAACCGGGTTAATGAGTAATTCCCCTTCACCGATAGCAATGGAATAGATGGTTGAAAAATTCCACCCTCCAGCACCGTACTTCTTGTTGTAGTATTCCGTGCTTGGAACATTTCCCTTTTTCATATTCGGAAGGTCGCTTCCTAAGTTTGAGCCGAATCCTAATTTTCGAATTTGTTCATTCCATATAGAAAGTCCCATTGCAGCATCATTCGCTCGATTGTTCGGGTCTCTGTTGGCTTCTACAACACGTTGAAGAACTCCTCTGAAATAAGGATTGCACGAGTGAACAATTGCCATTTCCAAGTCATCCATGCTGTGCGGTCCGTGACAACCAATTAAACTCCTGTTACAAGCAATTCGCGTGTCTTTTGTAATGGCGCCCAGTTGCAGCGCAGTAAGAGATTGTGCCAATTTAAAAATAGAACCTGGTCTATACTGGGCTTGTGTTGCTCGATTGAAAAGGGGCTTCAACGGGTCTTTGGCCAGGGCCGCGAAATTTTGTCCGCGTGCTCGACCAACTAACAAATTCGGATCAAAAGTCGGGGCAGACACTAAGGCCAAAATTTCACCTGTTGAAGGTTCAATGGCTACAATACAACCTCGCTTATTCTGCATTAATTTTTCACCATACTTCTGCAATTCCGCGTCTATCGTAGCATACAAGTCAACTCCTTCTTGTGCAGCGCTGTCTAATTGGCCATTTTCTACACTGTGCTCAACTCCGAGATTATCACGATAGACATACTTAATTCCTCGCTTTCCTCTTAGCTCTTTCTCATACGATTTTTCAATTCCATTCAGACCAATGTAATCTCCTTTTCTGTAATCGGGATGTTTCTCTAAGATGTCTTTGTTCACTTCACCTACATCACCTAGCACAAGAGCACCAAGGCTTTCAGGATATGTACGTAATGTTCTTGCCTGAACAAAGAAACCTGGAAATTTATAGAGACGCTCTGCGAAAACCGCATACTCTTCAGGAAGCATTTGCTTAATAACGGGGGACGGCTTGTACTTTACGTTAGGGTAAGTAACCGCCTTTTTCAATATTTCTCGAAGTTCTTCAATGGGTAAATTCACCAACTTGCAAAACTCTGTTGAGTCGAAGGGCACAACGTCTTTTGGCAAGACCATTAAATCGTAAACCGTTTGATTGGTTACTAAAACCTTTCCGTTACGATCGAAGATATTTCCCCGAGAAGGGTAGACTATAACTTCCCGCTCTGTTAATCGTGACCCTTTGTTCTTCCATTCGCTTGTAGCTACCTGTAGCGCAAAAAGACGCACGATGTATATCACGCAGATAATTCCAACTATCAATAAAAATGTATACCGGCGGTTGTCGTTGTTCAAGGTAATTAGCTGCTTTTCTTATTAGGCGAAATTAAGAGTTGCGCCAAAATCATCAGCAATAAAGTTGCAATAGAACTTAACAAAATATGAAACAACTGAAAGAAAAATTTGTCCCATCGTAAAAACTCGAAAAAGATTAACCACGTGTGATGCGCAAAAGTTAGAATTCCTGCATACGTCGTATACCACGCTAAACCCATTTTGTGAATGGTGGGTTTCAAGTTAGAATCGTACCCTTCGCGAGGTGCAAGCATATTTTGAACGAGGGGTTGAAGGTACACAAGAAGCAAACATGCAGAAGTGTGCAGGCCTGGAGGGCCAGTAAACAAATCCATTAATATTCCTGAGAAGAATCCTATTAGCATTAATAGCCAACGGGGCGTGTCAAACGGAAACATTAACAAACTGAAAATATAAATAAACGGAAGTACTAGCCCGTCAAACAATTGAATTCTGCTGACCACAAGGGCTTGCAATAGCACAAATAAGAATACGCGCAAATAATTCATCATTCTTCGCCTCCGTCTGCATTAATTTGTTGCTGTTGAAGAGAGTCTATTTCCATCTTCTCAAGATTCTTTACCACTTGAACCCACGCAATTTTTCTATAATCCGTAGCCAACTTTACCTTAATGCGATGAAAGTTTTCTTCAGGTTTGTCTTCAAGTGCTTCAACGTTTCCAATTAACATTCCTTCTGGAAAGTGACTTGAAAAACCGGTTGTCACAATCGTGTCACCTACGTTAATGTACACGTGTTTTGGAATCTCCTTTACAAAGGCGAAAAGTGGATCACCACCCGGCCATTCTAGAATTCCAAAATCACCCGTTCCCTTCATTTTAACCGAGCCTTGAAATTTCGTGTGAAGAACAGGCATTACAATCGAATAATTTTCGCTCACGCTGCTAACAATACCAACGATGCTGCCGTTGGCAATTACGCCCATCTCTATGCCTATACCTTCGGCGTATCCTTTATTGAGTGTAAGGTAATTTCTTTTTCTGCTAACAGTAGCATTCACCACTCGCGCGGGCGTGTAGGTAAACTGTTGTCTAACGCCTTGAGATTTATACGTAGCGGTATCGGACGTTAAATAATTATTTGGAAGCATGCTTCGCAAAGCAGCGTTCTCAATTGCTAACTGATCATTGATTTCCGCAAGTCTCAGATAACTCGTGAATTCATCACGCTTTTCATAGATGTACCCTGCGAAATCAGAACTGTGACGAATAAATTCTTTTCGATGAAAATTGTTTTCTGAAAACAAGACACTCAAAGCAAACGCTTGAAGCACAAGAAACAACAAAAGCACATGAAATCGTTGCAATAATGCTAATAGATTACCCATTCTGCTTTCTTGTTAACGAATTACTCGCGCATTAAGAATTGGAAGCGGTTGATGTTCTTCAACGCAATTCCTGTACCTCTAGCTACTGCACGCAACGGGTCGTCTGCTACGTGAACAGGTAGTTTAGTTTTACGGTTGATACGAACATCTAAGCCGCGAAGCAAAGCTCCACCACCCGCTAAATAAATACCTGTCTTGAAAATATCTGCCGACAATTCAGGAGGAGTGTTTTCCAAACAACTCATGATTGCCTCTTCAATTTTTGAAATTGATTTGTTCAATGCGTGAGCGATCTCTTTGTAAGAAACCATGATCTCCTTCGGAACACCTGTAACCAAGTCACGACCGCGAACACTGTAATCTGCTGGCGGATGCTCTAAATCATCAATAGCAGCACCAACTTCAATTTTAATTTGCTCAGCCGTACGCTCACCAATTAAGATGTTGTGGTGACGACGCATGTAGTCTTCGATGTCTTGTGTAAGTTCATCTCCTGCTACACGAATGTTTTTGTCTGTTACAATACCACCCAATGCAATAACCGCAATTTCAGAAGTACCACCTCCGATATCGATAATCATATTACCCATTGGCTCTTCAACGTCAACACCAATACCAATTGCCGCAGCCATTGGCTCGTGAATCAAATAAACCTCTTTCGCACCAGCGTGCTCAGCAGAATCTTTTACCGCACGTTTTTCAACTTCAGTAATACCCGATGGAATACAAATTACCATTCTTAAAGAAGGTTGAAACATTTTTCCACCCTTGTTAATCATTTTGATTAACCCTTTAATCATATCCTCTGCTGCATGGAAGTCGGCAATTACACCGTCTTTCAGCGGACGAATTGTTTTTATATTCTCGTGAGTTTTACCATGCATTTGTTGCGCTAAGCGTCCAACGGCAACAGTTCTACCTGAAACTCGGTCGCGAGCAATGATTGATGGTTCATCTACAACAACCTTATCGTTCATGATAATGATCGTGTTTGCCGTACCTAAGTCAATGGCAATTTCTTGTGTTAGGAAACTAAAAAGTCCCATGCTTTTCCTTCTTTAAAATCGGTTAATTGAAAACGCTTCGATAAGCTACAAAGATAAGCGCGCAACAAGCATTCTAACGAATTGCGAAGAATTTTTTTGTAGCGTTTGTTTTGGGTTAATTTCGCAAAAAAATAACTATGTCATTCGAACTACCAAATTTACCTTACGCATACGACGCACTTGAACCACACATTGATGCGCGTACTATGGAAATTCACCACAGCAAGCATCACGCTGCTTACACAACAAACCTAAACAACGCCATTGCTGGAAGCGATTTAGAAAATCTTTCTATCGAAGAAGTTATGGTTAAAGGTTTTGAAAATGCCGCAATCAGAAATAACGGTGGTGGATTCTACAATCACAATTTATTTTGGGAACTTCTTTCACCAAATGGTGGAAAGGTAACACCAACCATGGAAACCGCTATTAACGAGGCTTTCGGGTCATTCGACGCATTCAAAGAATTGTTCGTGAAAGCTGCAATGACTCGCTTTGGTTCAGGATGGGCTTGGTTGTGTGTGAAGGACGGAAAACTTGAAGTTTGCTCAACACCAAATCAAGACAATCCATTGATGCCAAACGTTGGTTGCTCTGGATTTCCAATTTTAGGTTTAGACGTTTGGGAACATGCGTATTACCTGAACTACCAGAACAGACGTCCAGATTACATTCAAGCTTTTTTCAATGTAATTAATTGGGAAGTGGTTGAAGCTCGCTACAACAGCGCGAAGTAATTCTTCCAAATAAAACAATGAAGCCCTCGAGATTCTCGGGGGCTTATTCTTTTCTAGCTCTTAAGACAAAATTTTGTCCCAAATAAACGCGACGCACTTGTTCGTCAGAAGCTAATTCTTCGGCACTTCCAGACTTCAAAATATTACCGTCATAGAGCAAGTATGCTCGATCAGTAATCGTCAGTGTTTCTTGTACATTGTGGTCGGTGATCAAAATTCCAATGTTGCGTTCTTTCAGTTTCCAAACGATACGTTGAATGTCTTCAACAGCAATGGGGTCAACGCCTGCAAAGGGTTCGTCTAACAAAATAAATTTCGGGTCGGTAGCCAATGCGCGCGCAATTTCTGTTCTTCTGCGCTCGCCACCACTTAAGTGATTCCCTATGTATTTTCTTCTTTCAGTAAGTCCAAATTCTTCCAATAAGGCATCCAATTTCTCGGCCTGTTCTTTCTTTGAAAGTCCCGTCAATTCAAGCACAGCTTTAATGTTGTCTTCAACAGATAACGATCGAAAAATGGAAGCTTCTTGAGGCAAATAACCCACACCCATCTTCGCACGTTTGAACATAGGCATATCTGTAATCTCAGTCTCGTCTAACAATACCTTTCCTTGATTTGGTTGAATCAATCCAGTTACCATGTAGAAACTCGTAGTTTTACCAGCTCCGTTCGGACCAAGTAATCCAACGATTTCACCTTGTTCAACATGAAACGACACGTCTTTAACAACGGTGCGCTTTCCGTAAATTTTCTGAATGTTTTCAGCCCTTAACTGCATACTGCGAAAATAGGCATCAAAGTGCTTCTATTTGCAACTGCCTTGGCAAAAGAGCAAACGTCATTCGGTGGTGCTCACATGCACCAAACTCTGAAATAGCTGCGCGATGTGCCTTTGTAGGGTATCCCATGTTTCTATCCCAAGCATAATGAGGAAATTCAGCGTGCAGTTTCAACATAAATTCATCGCGATGGGTCTTTGCTAAAACAGAGGCAGCAGCAATGTTTAAAAAGCGAGCATCGCCTTTGATCATGCAGGTATGCGTATAGCCTTCCATCGCATAAAATCTATTTCCATCTACCAAAAGATGTGAAGGCCTTACCTTCAAATTCAACGTTGCGCGCTGCATTGCGGTAATTGAAGCACGAAGAATATTCAGCTGATCTATTTCTTGGGGAGAGACGAATTGTACATTCCAAGCAATAGCCTCTTGCTCAATAATTATACGCAGTTCATCGCGGTGTTTCTTACTCATTTGCTTCGAATCGTTCAGCCAAGGATGAGAAAATCCTTCAGGAAGAATGACCGCTGCCGCAACCACTGGGCCTGCTAAACAGCCTCTTCCGGCTTCATCTAAGCCCGCTTCATTGCTATCTGTGTGGAAGGGTAACATTCTATTCAAAAATAAAAAAGGGTCGGCCGAAGCCAACCCTTTTCAAAAAGTATTTATCGATTAGTTATCTGCTAGTGTGAACTTAATCGGAATGGTTAAGAATACACGTTGCGAAACCCCGTTTTGTTTTCCTGGGTTGAACTTGCCTAATTTCTTACAAGCCGCTAACGCTTCTCTGTCTAGTCCTTTTCCACCTTCAACACCACGTGTTACAGTGAAGTTGGTAGGTGTTCCGTCCTTCTCAACAACGAAGTTTACGAATACTGTTCCTTCGATATTCTGAGATTTTTCTTGCTCTGGGTAAGCGATGTTATTGTACAAAAACTCATACAATGCTTTCTCTCCACCTGGGTAAGCTGGCATCTCTTGAACAAATGTTAATACCGGTTCTGCCTTGTCTTTTTTGTCATCGACAGGAGTATAAACCGCTATTGCATCTGAAGGTCCCATTGGGCCATCATCACCTTCGGTTGTTTCGTCAGCAATTTTCTCATCTTTCAATTTGTCATTCGATGGAGGGGGTGTCTCCACATTCTCTTCAATAACAATAGATGTAAATTGTATTTGACGCACACTTGGCGGTGGCGGTGGTGGCGGTGGCGGTGGTGGCGGCGGCGGCGGTGGATTATTTGGGTCTGTTGGTGGAGGCGCAATCATTTCTACGTTCATTTCCACCTTCACCTCTTTCTCCTTCTTTTCACCCTTGGCTAAGATGACTGGCGTGATTAACGCACCCGATACCAAGAAAATACCTGAAAACACCGCAATGGCTAAAACACCTCCATACATCGAACGTATTCTATACGCTCCATAGGCTTTGTTTTTGTTCTCAAATACCTGCTCATTACGATCCGATGCCATAATGCTATTCCAGCCCGCTTCAAAACCGAGGAACGTAACCACAGCTGCTGCTGTAGCTACAGCCACCAAGTCGGAGTGGTTGCTAAGAAAATCAGTTACTGCTGACATAATGGTTTACTTTTATAATGTGCAGTACAGGACTACACACCAATCGTTCATTTCAATTTTAATTCTGCTACTTTTTCTGGTGAAAGGAATAGCAACGCCTCGCGCGCTTCCATGTCCATAATGGCACGTTTCTTCACGCTGGTGATATTCAATTCGTCAATTGCATTAACTACATTCTTCCATTTCGTAGTTGGAATTGTTTTTACAATTACGAAAGGTGCAAGAGAATCATTCGATGCGTCTGCAATAAGTTCCTTGAAGCGAGCATTGATTTTTTCGTCTTGATCGTGAGAATTACTGTTTTTCAATTCTTCTCTTTGTTGATCTTTAAGCGTGTTTACTTGCTCTACTACTCTTTTGTTTCTTTCAAGAAGCATAACGCGTAAGCCGTCTTTCGAGAAATCTGACTTTTCCAACTTCGTAGTGTCCTTTCTGAATTTTCCATGGTAATAGAAAATTTCTTCATCGGTTTCACCCACAATGATGGTTGTTGCTAAATCATCGTCAAGTTTTGTTTGATCCTCTTTATTATCTACCTCTTTCGGGTACACAATTTCGAGAGTCTTTGGTTTACTCAGTGAGGTCGCCAAGATGAAGAAGGTCAAGAGAAGGAACGCCAAGTCTACCATGGGCGTCATGTCCATGCGCACCGGGCTCTTCTTGGGTCTCTTTTTCCCACCTTTTTCGTGGCCACCACCACCTTCTATTATTTCTGCCATAACATGTTTGTTCTATACGGTTGCATTATTTGGAACCAGATTCCAAAGTAGTCACCATGTTAAATTGGAAAATTTGCTTGTCACGGAAAACGTCAATTACTTGTTCTACTTTTTCGTAGTCCGTGGTTCCGTCTGCTTTAATTGCGTAACGTAACGCTTTATCGCCTTTGATGTCTTTCGGTTCTAGACCTTGTTTTTCGGCATCGGCCATAAAGGCTTCGTAACCACTCTGAATCCAATCTCCCAATTCATTATTGATGGAATCGGTAGGGATACCAGGGGTTTGTGCGTCAAGTGATGCTCTTGTCTTTTCGTCGGCACTTAAGTACTGACTTAGGTTGTTCATTGGCATTCCGCACATACCTAGCAAAGCGAATTTGCGCGCTTCATCTTCGGTAAGTTTTAATTCGGGATGTCTTTTAACCATGCGGTTTAACATTTCTCTGCGAATGTCCTTTCCGGCAAGGTCAAAGAAAACTCTTCCCTTTTCATCAACTGTAATTTGCATAACCTTCTCTGGTAACAACAATTCAGATGTTGCAGCAGGAACGTCTACAATTACAGGTTCATTCGGACGGAATTTCGCGGTGAGAATAAAGAACGTTACCAACAAGAAACCAAGGTCAACCATAGGCGTCATATCCAAGCTAGGAGCGCTTTTGGGCATCTTGAGTTTCGGCATATTCTTAAATTTTTATAATTAAGTAAAAACTTGAATTAGTGCTTTGAAGCGAATGTTTGCGTAACAGTGAAGTTAGCTTCGTCCATTGCGAATGTCATGCTGTCAATACGAGTATTGAAGAAGTTGTAAAGGATAATCGCAATCGCAGATGCCATGATACCCAAGAACGTGTTGATCAAGGCTTCAGAGATACCCAACGAAAGTGCAGTTGCATCAGGAGCACCAGCAGTTGCCATTGCTTCGAACGAAGAAATCATACCTTTTACAGTTCCTAAAAGACCTACAAGTACCCCTAAAGATCCACAAGTAGAAAGGATAACTAAGTTCTTAGAAAGCATCGGTAATTCCAAAGCTGTAGCCTCTTCTAACTCTTGCTTAATAGCAGTTACTTTCGCTTCCTTATCCAAAGTAGTATCTTCAGACATTGCTTTGTACTTCAACAATCCTGCACGCAATACAGCTGCAACAGAACCTCTTTGCTTATCGCAAGCTGCAAGAGCACCGTTAACATCTCCGTTAGACAACATCTTACGAACGTTGTGTACGAATGTAGAAACGCTTCCTTTTCCTTTAGCCATCATAATGCTAATGAAACGCTCAATGAAGAAAATGATTACAATCAAGTTAACCGCGATAAGAATAGGTACAATGAATCCACCTTTGTGAACAGTTCCTAATACGTTTAATGGATGACCTTTTATAGGATCTCCGCCTTCAAAGTTTGCTGCATCACCCAAAATGAAGGTGAATAATGCCCAGCCGGTTAACAACGCAATTGGAATAGCGATGTACGGGAAAATTGAACTGAAGTTAAAGCCGTTTTCTTGCTTAACTGTAGGACTTGCTTTTTTGTTCATGTCTGTGTTAATTAATTATCTGTTGTTTTATTCGGGCAACGAAAATAAGGAAGTTTGTTCAATTTTGAACGCCTTCCTTAAATCTTCATCTAAGGTTAACATTTGACAAGAATAACGATTCATCCTTTCTTTATTTCAAAGGATATATTTTCGGCTATTATTCTCTCGGTTTAGGCCGAATTCCTTAAAGGAACGGCATTAATACATTTGATGAAGTTTCGCGCGAACGAAACGACTCACTGTAATATAGGTGCTGAAAACACCAACTACCACGCTAAGCGTGATAAGCAAAGCACCCAACTTCCAAAACCCGCCTCCGTCTAAAAGGATTTGAATAATGTCAGCCAATGACTGCTGATTGAAATACAAAATCAATGAGATTGCAAGCCATGCAATCGTTGAAGAAAGCAAGGCGTTCTTCAAACTTTGCCATAAAAATGGACGCTTGATAAACCACGGGGTTGCGCCCACCAGCTGCATACTTCGAATAATAAGACGTTGAGAAGAGATG